>NZ_JBTIXF010000014.1:0-124574 GCF_055793945.1 Plantactinospora sp. A48
TTGATCATGAAGTTAGCGGACTTCTTGACCGGTCCAGGGATCCGCTAACTTCATGCTCAACGCGAACGGGAGGGGTGGGGTGGGGGTGGGGGTTAGGGTTTGGGGGTGGGTGGTGAGAGGTCTGGGGCGGGTGGGCGGGTGGCGCCGCGGTGGGGGATGTTCGCGCTGGTGGTGGCCGTCACGGTGCTGGCCCTGCTCGGCGGCCTGGCCGTGATCGGGCTGACCGGCAGGCGGCCCGAACCGGCTCGTTGGGCGGCGGCATCCGCCGGACCGGTCGGTACCATCCCGACGGCGTCAGCAGCGGCCCCCGCGACCGAGCGATCGATCCCGGCCCCACCGGCCCCCGCCGGCCTGCCGGTCATCGACTACGGGCCGGCACCGCACGGATTCCCCGCCGACCCCGAACCGCAGTCGACCAACCGGCTGACCGAGGGCCTGCACCCGACGACCCGAATCGCGGCCTATGACGCCCCGGGTGGCAGGCCGAAGGCGTTCCTCGCGCCGACCATCTCCCAGGTACCGCTGAACATGCCCATCGTCGAACGCCGAGCCGGCTGGGCCGCCGTACTGCTTCCGTCGGTCAACCGCACGATCGGCTGGGTGCCACCGACGGGCTGGCGGGCCGTACCGCTGCGCGACCTGGTGGTGGTGGAGCGCCGCTCGCACCGGCTGACCTGGCTGCGCGACGACCGGGAGGTCCGGTCCTGGCCGGTGGCGCTCGGCGTCCGGGCCACGCCGACGCCGCTCGGCCGGACGTTCATCCTCGGCCGCTCGTCCGCGCACGGGAAGGTGTACGCGAACACCGACGTGTTCGCGCTCGGCGCGATGCCGGACGCGGTGCACAACGTGCCGACCGGGCTGCGCGGGGCGCACACCGGCATCCACGCCTGGTACACCGACTCGGTGCTCGGCAAGAGCGTGAGCAACGGCTGCATCCGGCTCACCCCCACCGCGCAGCGGCAACTGCTGTCCGAGCTGGTCCCCGGCACCGAGGTCGTGGTCGTCGACAGGTGACGTTCCGGACCGGCCGCCCTGCCCGGAGCTGACGGTTGGCCCCTCCCGGGCGGTCGACATCTGGCGCGGGCGACCGCACAAATTGCGGGCCTCGGTCGTTCGGGTGACCATGCTGGAATGACAGTCGCCGCCACCGTCGTCCTGATCCGCCCGCTCGGCGGCTGGCGGGACCGGCTGCGGACGTACCATCTGATCATCGACGGCGCCGAGCGGGGCGCGATCCGGCCGGGCCAGGAACTGCGGTTCGTGGTCACCCCGGGCCGGCACCGGGTCCGGGCCCGGGTCGGTCGGGCGGACGGCCCGGAGTTCGAGGTCGAGGTCGGACCCGGCGCCGAGGTCCGGCTGCGGGTCGCGGCCGACGGCACCCACCCGGCGTCCCGGCGGCCCTTCAGCCGCAGCCGCCACCCGCGACTCAGCCCGCTCGACTGAACGCGGCCGGAGCCGGGATGTGGTGGAGACGAGCACGGTCCCGGCGGTTGACACCAGACCACCACACGTCCCGGCCGGCTCTGCCGGAGTGGCTGTCCGGCGCCGGTGATGACCCGTTGCCGGCCAGTCACCGGGTATCCGGTGCCGGGACTTCAGGTTACGAGAGGCGGATCCATGGGCACGAGCAACGCGGAGGTCGTACGGGCGGCGTTCGAGGCGTACCTGGCTCAGGACCAGCGGGCGGCCCAGCCGCTGTACGGCCCGCAGCTGCGGTTCACCAGCCCGCAGGACGACCATATCGACCGGGCCGCGTTCTTCGAACGCTGCTTCCCGACCGCGAACAGGGTGCGCTCGCAGCGGCTGCTGTACCTGACCGAGGCCGACGACCGCAACGTGTACGCGACGTACGAGTACGAACTGAACGAGGGCGGTACGTTCCGTAACACCGAGCTGATCACCGTCGAGGACGGCAGGATCGTTGAGGTGCAGGTCTTCTTCGGTGGCCGGTACGGCGGCTCTTCGTAACTGACCCACGGCGAGGTCCACGATTCACCGGCGGCGCGTCCTGGGCCACGGCGGTGTGCGCCACCGGTACGGCAACTCCTGCTGCGAAAATTCCGCGACGTGTCCTGCCGGCGCCCGGGCCGTTCGACGTACTGGTAGCCAGCCAACGGACCGGACCGACCGGCGGAGCTGGCGCCGAGAGGTCACCCGGCTGGTCCGGGCCGGACCGCAGACGCTACCGAGGAGAGACGATCATGCATTTCATGCTGCTGCTCAAGGGGGACTCGACTCCGGGCACCCCGCCGTCGGACGAGCTGATCGCGGCGATGAACCGGTACGGCGCCGAGTTGGCGAACGCGGGTGTGCTGCTGGACGCCAAGGGGCTCTTCTCCAGCGCGCAGGGCGCCCGGGTCATCTACTCCAACGGTCAGCGGAAGGTGGTCGATGGGCCGTTCGCCGAGGCCAAGGAGCTGGTGGCCGGGTACTACCTGATCGACGTGAAGTCCCGGGAGGAGGCCATCGAGTGGGCCTCCCGGTGTCCGGTCGAGTACGCCGTGTCCGGTGACCAGGAGGCGGTGGTCGAGGTGCGCCAGGCGGCGTCGGAGGTCGAGGAGGCGTATCCGGAGCTGACCGACCGCCGCTGAGCCGCCCCGCCGAGACGTTAGGAGGGGGCCCTTCCTATACAAAAAGCGATAACAAGGGCCCCTTCCTTTCCCCGAAGGCGTGCTGAAATGGCAGCGTGACGGGATCGGACACCAGCTCCGTGACGCGGGCCGACAGACGGCGGGCGGCGGAGGCGATCGAAGCGGTCTGGCGGATCGAGGCCGCCCGGTTGATCGCCGGCCTGGCCCGGCTGGTCGGCGACGTCGGCCTGGCCGAGGAACTGGCCCAGGACGCGCTGGTCGCCGCCCTGGAGCAGTGGCCCGCCGAGGGCGTGCCGCGCAACCCGGGTGCCTGGTTGATGTCCGTCGGCAAGCGCCGGGCCATCGACACGATCCGGCGCCACCAGCGGTACGCGCGCAAGCTCGCCGAGGTCGGCCGGGATCTGGCCGCCGCGCCGGACAGCGGGGTGGCGGCCATGGACGCGGTCGCCGAGGAACGCATCGAGGACGACCTGCTGCGGCTGATGTTCGTGTCCTGCCATCCGGTGCTGGCCACCGAGGCCCGGGTGGCGTTGACGCTGCGCCTGGTGGGTGGGCTGACCAGCGACGAGATCGCGCGGGCGTTCCTGCTGCCCGAGCCGACCGTGGCGAAGCGGCTGGTTCGGGCCAAGCGGGCACTCAGCGACGCCGGCGTCCCGTTCGAGGTACCGCAGGGCGCCGAGCGGATGGCCCGGCTGTCGTCGATCCTCGAGGTCATCTATCTGATCTACAACGAGGGCTATTCGGCGACCACCGGCGACGACTGGATGCGGCCGGAGCTGTGCGCGGAGGCGTTGCGGCTGGGCCGGATCCTGGCGACCCTGGTCCCGGCCGAGCCGGAGGTGCACGGCCTGGTGTCGCTCATGGAGATCCAGGCGTCGCGCGCGAGAGCCCGGACCGCCCCGGACGGCACGCCCATCCGGCTGCTCGACCAGGATCGCGCCCGGTGGGACCGGTTGCACATCCGGCGCGGGCTCGCCGCGCTCGACCGGGCCGCCGAGTTGACCGACCGGGCCGGGTCGTCCGGCGGGCCCGGGCCGTACACGTTGCAGGCGGCCATCGCGGCCTGCCATGCCCGGGCCCGGACCGCCGAGCAGACCGACTGGGTACGGATGGTCGCCCTCTACGACCTGCTGGCCCAGTTGACCCCCTCCCCGGTGGTCGAGCTGAACCGGGCGGTCGCGCTCGGCATGGCGTACGGGCCGGAGGCCGGGCTGGCACTTGTCGACCAGTTGACCGGTGATCCGGCGCTGCGCTCGTACCACCTGTTGCCGAGCGTCCGGGGTGACCTGCTGGCCAAGCTCGGCCGGACGGCGGAGGCGCGAACCGAGTTCGAGCGGGCCGCCGAGCTGACCCGCAACGGCCGGGAACGCACCCTGCTGCTCGACCGCGCCGTCGCGCTGTAAGGAAGGGCACCTTCTTATCGCTTTTTGTAGAGGAAGGGCCCCTTGTTAACGCCGGTCTCCGATATCCAGATCGGCCATGATGGCCCGATGATCCATGCGACTGGCTGGCCGGACCGGGCCACGGTCCTGGTGTCCGGCGCTCCCGGAGCCGGCAAGACCACCCTGGCCCGGCCGCTGGCGGCGGCCCTGGGCTTCGCGCTGCTGGCCAAGGATGACATCAAGGAGACGCTGCACGACGCGCTCGCCCCACCGATGGGCGACCTACCCTGGTCGCGTCGACTCGGCGGAGCCGCCATGGAACTGCTCTGGGCGCTCGCGGCGCGTTCCCCGTACGTGGTTCTGGAGGCCAACTTCCGGCCGCACAGCCCGCGGGAGCGGGCCCGGATCGCCGGCTTGGCGCGCCCGCTGGTGGAGGTCCACTGTGCCTGCCCGGCGGCCGAGTGCGCCCGCCGGTACGCGGCGCGGGCCGCGCACGCGCACCCTACGCACGTGCTGAAGACGCTGTCCCTGGAGGACCTGGCCGAGTATGACGGTCCGGTCGGGCCTGGCCCGGTCGTCACGGTGGACACCACCCGGCCGGTCGACATCGCCGCCGTCGCACGCGAGGTACGCGCCCGGCTGCAAGATCAACCCGGCCCCCACGTGACCGAGGTACCCGCCCGACCGCCGGCTCCGCCCAACCCGCTCTGACCCTGCGGTACGACCGCCCGACCCGGCCCAGCCGACGCCAGCCTCGCCCAGTGCACCCGTCCCCGCGCCCGCCGTACGACTCCCCGAGCCCCCCGCCGACGGCCGGTCACTCGGGGAAGCGGCCCCATGACGAGAGTGTGCAGAGTTGTTGTCGCCAGAACCACAACAACTCTGCACACTCACCCACGCGAACTGCGAGCACCGGTCAGCGCCGGCCCGCGCGAAGCCGCGGGAGCGCCGACCCGGCGGCGAACATCAACCCGGCGGCGCGCGTGGGACCGTTGGGCGACCCGGACGGACCGCTCAACGAACCGAACCCGAAGCAGCCTCGAATTCCATTGATGCGGGTCATCGCCGCCGGTACCGTCGCCGCCGTGGCACCCGATGGCCAGCCCGTTCGCCCCAACGAGCTGACGGTCCGCCCCTACGGTGATGGTGACCTGCCCCGGCTCCAGCAGACGGTGGCGGGCTGGATCGCCGAGGCGGGCCGGTGCAGCTACGACCATATCGGCGAGCTTCCGCACCGGATCTACGAGAACCTGCGCGGCCGGCGGCCGGTGGGCGAGCTGGTCCGGCTCTGGGAGTCGCCGCCGGGCATGATTCTCGGGGTGGCCATCTGCCTGCGCTTCAACGTGGCGTTCGACGTACTGGTCGCGCCGGGGCTGCGGGGCACGGACGCCGAGCGGACCATGCTGACGGCCGCGGCGGACATCACCGCCGAGGGGGCGCACGGGCGACACATCCTGACCGACGTGTGGGATCAGGACGCGGCCCGGATCCGGCTGCTCACCGAACTGGGCTTCGCCCGGTTCCGGGTCTGGGACCACATCCGGGAGCGCGGCCTGGCGACCGAGCCAGCCGAGCCGGCGCCGCCGGCGGGTTTCCGGCTGCGGTCGGCCCGGCTGTCCGACGCCGACGCCCTGGCCGCCGCCCGTAACGATTCGTTCGCGGAGGGCTGGACCGGGGATCGCTACCGGTCCGCGGTCATGACCAGACCTGGGTACGCTCCGGAGCGCGAGATCGTCGCGGTGGCGCCGGACGGCCGGATCGCCTCGTACGCGGTCTACTGGCTCGACGAGCACAACCGGGTTGGTCACTTCGAGCCGATCGGTACGGCGCGGGAGTTCCAGCGGCGTGGGCTGGCTCGGGCGGTGATGCTGGAGGCGATGCACCGGATGCGCGTCGCCGGCATGCGGACGGTGACCGTGAACCACAACGCGGAGAACGCACCGGCCCGCAAGTTGTACGAATCCCTCGGCTTCAGCCGGACCGCCCAGACGTACGGCTATCGCCGCTCCCGCTGGCCCCGGTAGGCCGGCTCGGCGGGACCGCGGCCGCAAAGGAACGCGGCGGATCAGGCCGCCGGAAACCGCTGGGCGGACCGGGGGCGGGGGCTGCTCGAATGTGAGTTCGGCGCTTGTGCGGGACAACAGGCTGTCCCGCACAAGCGCCGAGGTCTTCACCGCCTCGAAGATCAGGCGGTGTGGCGCCTACGCCGGACCGACCGGTGGCTCATCGCGACGAGCATCGCGCCAAGGCCGACCATGGTCAGGGCGATGGCGGCATAGGTCGAGTAGTCACCTCCGGTGACGGGCAGAATGCGCTTGCGGACCGTGATGCTCGCCGAGGCAGGAGAACCCGGGCCGCTCTCGTTCGAGGTGATGGCACTCGTCGTGTTCACCTTCTTCCCGATGGTCTTGCCGGTGACGTTCACTGACACCGCGCAGCTTCCGTTGGCCGGCAGGGTGGCACCGGACAGGCTGATGCTGCCGCTACCCGCGGTCGCCACGAGCGTGCCGGCGGCACAGTTGGTCCGGGCGCCGCTGGGAGTGGCGACCAGCAGCCCGGCCGGCAACGCATCGCTGAAGGCAACACCCGTCAACGCCGTGTTCGGGTTGGGATTGGTGAGGGTGAAGGTCACCAGCGTCGTCCCCTTGACGGAGATGACGGGGTACTGGAAAGCCTTCGAGATCTTCGGCGCTTTGACGACCACCGCGAAGACCTTGATCCTCGCCGATGCCGTGGCACCCGGACCGCTCTCGTTCGAGTCGACCGGACCGGTCGTGTTGACCTTCGTCCCACTGGTCGTACCGGTCACATCCACCGAGAACGTACAACTGCCGTTGGCCGGCAACGTCGCCCCCGTCAAACTGATGGTCCCACCACCAGCCGTCGCCGTGATCGTCCCACCACCACACGAACCAGTCAGACCATTCGGCGTGGCCACCACCAACCCCGCCGGCAACGAATCACTGAACCCGACACCCGTCAACGGCGTACCCGAGTTGGGATTCCGCAGGGTGAAGGTCAGCGGCGTCGTCCCACCCGCCGGAATCGTCGCGTCCCCAAACGCCTTCGCGATCGTCGGCGCGCGGACAACCGCCGGGCGGACCGTGACGGTTGCCGAGGCACCGGCACCCGGGCCACTCTGCACCGAGGTGACGGCAGCCGTCGTGTTCACCTTCGTTCCGGTGGTCGTGCCGGTGACGTTCACTGACACCGTGCAGCTTCCGTTGGCCGGCAGGGTCGCGCCGAACAGGCTGATGCTGCCGCTACCCGCGGTCGCCACGACCGTGCCGGCGGCGCAGTTCGTCTGCGCACCACTGGGAGTGGCGACCAGCAGTCCCGCGGGGAGGTTGTCCACGAAGCTCACGCCGGTCAGCGGCGTGCTCGGGTTGGGATTGGTGAGGGTGAAGGTCACCGACGTCGTCCCGTTGACGGGAATCGTGGCGTCCTCGAAGGCTTTGGTGATCGTCGGCGGCGCGGCGACCCGGACCGTGATGCTCGCCGCGGCGGGGGTACCCGGGCCGCTCTCGTTCGAGGTGATGGCGCTCGTCGTGTTGACCTTCGTCCCACTGGTCGTACCGGTCACATCCACCGAGAACGTACAACTGCCGTTGGCCGGCAACGTCGCCCCCGCCAAACTGATGCTCCCACCACCAGCCGTCGCCGTGATCGTCCCACCACCACACGAACCAGTCAGACCATTCGGCGTGGCCACCACCAACCCCGCCGGCAACGAATCACTGAACCCGACACCCGTCAACGCCGTGCTCGGGTTGGGGTTGCTGAGGTTGAAGGTCAGTGCTGTCGTCCCGTTGGCGCCGATGGTAGTGGCGCCGAATGTCTTCGAGATCGTCGGCGGGGTGGCTACCGCAACCGTGACGCTTGCCGATGCCGTGGCACCCGGGCCGCTCTCGGTCGAGTCAACCGGACCACTCGTGTTGACCTTCGTCCCACTGGTCGTACCCGTGACATCCACCGAGAACGTACAACTGCCGTTGGCCGGCAACGTCGCCCCCGCCAAACTGATGCTCCCACCACCAGCCGTCGCCGTGATCGTCCCACCACCACACGAACCAGTCAGACCATTCGGCGTGGCCACCACCAACCCCGCCGGCAACGAATCACTGAACCCGACACCCGTCAACGCCGTACCCGAGTTGGGATTCCGCAGGGTAAAGGTCAGCGGCGTCGTCCCACCCGCCGGAATCGTCGCGTCCCCAAACGCCTTCGCGATCGTCGGCGGCGCGACAACCGCCGCACCGACGGCCACGCTTGCCGAGGCGGTGGCACCCGGACCGCTCTCGGTCGAGTCCACCGGACCACTCGTGTTGACCTTCGTCCCGCTGGTCGTACCCGTGACGTTGACCGAGAACGTGCAAGTGCCACCAGCCGGCAACGTCGCCCCCGCCAGACTGATGCTCCCACCACCGGCCGTCGCCGTGATCGTCCCCCCACCACACGAACCGGTCACGCCGCTGGGGGTGGCCACCTCCAGGCCGGCCGGCAACGAGTCACTGAAACCAACACCCGTGAGCGACGTACCCACGTTCGGGTTGCTCAGGGTGAAGCTCAGGGACGTCGTCCCGCCGAGCGGAATCGTGGCATCGGCAAAAGCCTTCGAGATCGTCGGCGGCGCGACGGACGCGGCACAGAACGGTCGGGTGATGGTGTCGTGGATCAGGGTGACGGCGCCGTTGCGGGCCAGCACCCGCCCGGTGACGGTGGCGCCCTCGCCCAGCGTCGCCGACTGCAGCGCCAGGATGGTTCCGACGAAGACGCTCCGGGTGTTCAGCGTCGCCGAGCTGCTGACCTGCCAGAACACGTTGCACGCCTGAGCACCCCGGGTCAGGCTGACCCGGCTGTCAACCGCGGTGATCAGATCGGACCCGGCCTGGAAGATGAACACCGAGTTCGGATCGTTCTGTCCGTCCAGCGTGAGGGTGCCGGTCAGCGACATGGTGGCGGGCGACGTGTAGACCCCCGCGACCAGGGTCTGGCCGCCGAGGTCGGCGCTCACCGTTGCCGTCGAGGGTTCCGCCGCGGCGAAGTTGTACGCCGTGGTCAGGGCCGCCTGGGCCTGCATCGCCGCGGTGTCACCGACGTGCGTGGCACCGTTCACCACGGGAGCGCCGGTGACCGATGTGCCCGGCCAGACACCCAGGTCTCCGTTGATGACCGAAGGACCGACCGGAGGTGGTACGTCGGTCACCGCCTGGCCGGCCAGCACCCCGTAGGTCTCGGCGACCCCCAACGGGACCGGGGCCTGGGCCCACGCCGCCGACGGGCTGAGGACGCCGACGAAGGTCGTCGTAGCGGCGACGGCTCCCGCCAACGCCATCGCAGCAGATCGACGGCGTACGCGACAAGCGCGAGCCAAACCAAGCACCGACACAGCCTTCCCACCAATCAAGATTCCGCCCGAGCAAGGTCCGGGGCGTAGGAGTTGTCAGCCAAGGCCCATCGGGCAGGAACCCCGCAAGACCTGAACCGGCAGCTTATCCGCACGAAAGTCCCGTAATAGGACGAACTCCGCTAAAATGCATGAAGGCGGCGCCCGCACCGCACGGTCTACTGACGCTGGGCGAGGAACCGCAGGTACTCGACCCGGTCGAACGGGTTGCCATCGGAGCGCGGCCGGCGCGGCGGGTCCCCGCTCACCGGTCGATCACCGCCGGGCACCGAAGACCACAGGCCCTCCCCACCGGACAGGTCGGGCAGCCGTCGCTGCGCCGCCGACTCCAGTCGGGCCGGCAGCACTCCGCTGATCCGCCAGCCGGCGGCGACCTCGTCGGTGCCGTCGATCCGGGCACCGAGCTGGGACAGGTGGGACGTGAGGGTGCCGAGCCGGTCGGCCGGAACCTCCGCCTCGAACCGCCGGCACGGCTCGAAGACCCGGGTACCGGCCTCGGCGAGCGCCTGCATCAGCACGTACGGCGCCAGGTCCCGGAAGTGCCCGGCCGTGGTGATCGGCGACCAGTAGCCGCTGTGGGTGAGCGACACCGTCACGTCGGTGACCGGCCAACCGTGACGGCCCTGGTCGAGGGCCGCCCGCACGCTCGCCTCGATGGCCTTGTGGAACGACAGCGGCAGCGAACCCAGTTCAACCTCCAGCCGGTAGTCCACCCCCGTACCGGGCTCGACCCGGAACCCGACGGTGCCGAAGAAGCCGTGCCCGATGATCTCCAGCGCGGCCCCGACGCCCACCGGCCGTTCGAGGTGGACCAGCCGGCCCGGGGCGAACTCCGCCTCGATCCCGTACGACTCCGCCAGCGTGGCGGCCAGCACCTCCCGCTGGACATCGCCGTAGAGCAGCACGCTCGTGCCGCCGTCCGGGGCGACCCGGGTCCGGATGAACGGGTCGGCGTCGGCCAGCTCCAACAGCGCGGCGTGCAGGGCCGACACCCGGCCCGGATCGCGGGGTCGGACCACGGCCTCCAGGGTCGGCGCCGGAAAGTACGACCGCCCGTCCAACCCGTCCGGCGTGCCGAGCTGGTCACCGAGGCGTACCCCGGTCAGGCCGGCCACCCGGGCGATGTGCCCGGCGGTCAACCCGATCGGCTCGCGGCCGGCGCCGGCATCCGACCCTCGGCCCGCGTCAGCGTCCGGCTCGCGGACCCGGCCAGCGTCCGACCGCTGGCCCGCGCCGGCCGGATCGAGCCGGGTCACCCGGGCGCGCGTCGCGGTGATCCGGCCGTCCGGCTCCCGGCGGTACGCGGTGACCCGCTGCCGCTCACGTAGCTGCCCGCCGTACGAGCGCAGGTAGGCCACCCGCTCACCCGTCGTGTGATGCCGCTCGATCGCGAAAACCCGGGCCCGCAGGCCGTCCTCGGCGGGTGGCGAAGCCGGCAGCAGCCGGGCGATGGCGTCCAGCAGTTCCGGTATGCCAGCGCCGGACAGCGCCGAGCCGAACAGCAGCGGCTGGACCTGTCCGGCGGCGGTCTGCGCGCGCAGCGCTTCCGTCACCCGGTCCGGATCGAGGGGCAGCTCGTCGACCAGCGCCGCCAGCAACTCGTCGTCGTGTTCGGCGAGGATCTCGGCGATCAGGTGCACCCCGTCCGAGACCACCGGCGGCCGGGTCACGCCGCCCGAGGTCGGCAGCAGCCGGGTCTCGCCACCCGAGGTCGACGGCAGCCGGGTCTCGCCACCCGAGGTCGGCAGCGGCCGATACGCGCTGTCCGCGCCGGAGGCACCGCTCTGGTCGTACCGCGGCTTGTGGGGGTGGTAGGTGGCCTCGGCCGTGCCGGGCGCGCGAACCGTGCCCAGCGGAACCGCCGCCGGGGTGAGCAGCCGGCGGACGTCCGCGACCAGTTCGTCCGGACGGGCGCCGGCCCGGTCGATCTTGTTCACGAAGATGAGCGTGGGCAGGCACAGTGACCGGAGTACCCGCATCAGCCGGCGGCTGTGCGGCTGCACGCCCTCGACCGCGGACAGCACCAGTACGGCGGCGTCGAGCACCCCGAGTGCGCGCTCGACCTCCGCCACGAAATCGCTGTGCCCCGGCGTGTCGAGCAGGTTGACCTGGCGGTCGCCGACCTGGAACGTAGCGACCGCCGAGCGGATGGTGATCCCCCGGCGCCGCTCGATGTCGCCGGTGTCGGTGCGGGTGGTGCCCTCGTCGACGCTGCCCAACCGGTCGATGACGCCGGTGTCGTAGAGCAGGCGTTCGGTCAGGCTGGTCTTACCAGCGTCGACGTGGGCGAGAATGCCGATGTTGACGGTCTCCATGGGCTGACGGGTCCTCGAAAGCTCGCGTCCGGATGGGCGGGAAGGTTTCGAGTCCTCGCATCGCCGTTCTCCCGTCGTTCGATCGGTCTCGTGGTGCGGCTGTTCTGTGGCGGTTCCGCGGGGCCCGCCCACTCTGGGCGGTCAAGCTTGATCCCGTCGTGGGCGGGCCCCGCGGAACCCAAGCCGCGGCTCGCCGGAGTGACGCTTACATGGACGGGGGCCTGCGGTCCACCGAATAACACCGGCCGATGATCGAGCCGGTGGCCGCCGCCGAGGGCGTCGGCGCTTGATTAAATCGGGCAATGTCAATAGATTGGGGATGGGCGCCGCCGGAGTCCGGCCAAGCCGGGCCGCCAGCGGCTGACAGGTCCATCCGAGCCGGGCACCTCGGTGGTACGCGCCGACGCGTACCCGCCGTTTCTCCAGCGCAACAGGCGCGCCTGCCGCGCCACGCGCCCCAGCCCGACGCCTGAAGGACCCTTACATGAGGATTTCCCACCCCCGTCTCCGCCCGGCCCTGGCGGTCACCGCCGCCCTGGCCGCCGCCGTGACAGGCACCGGAACGATCCTGCTCACCGGCCCCGCCACGGCGGCTGCCGGCTGCCGGGTCGACTACCTACCCAACGTGTGGCAGGGCGGCTTCACCGCCAACATCAGGGTCTCCCCGGGGGACGCTGCCGTCTCCAGTTGGACGGTCACCTGGACGTACGGCGGTGACGAGCATGTCGTCAACGGCTGGAACGCCACCGTCAGCCAGTCCGGCAAGGTGGTGACCGCCCGCAACGTGTCCTACAACGGCAGTATCCCGGCCGGTGGCACCACCGAGTTCGGCGTGCAGGGCACCCTCAGTTCGTCGGGCGGCATGCCGACCGGGTTCACCCTCAACGGCACACCGTGCAACGGTGCCGGACCGACCGGCGGCCCGACCACGATGATGCCGACCACCGCGCTGCCGACCAGCGCACCCCCCACCAGCACGCCACCGACCAGCGCACCCCCCACCAGCGCGCCACCCACCAGCACGCCGCCGACCAGCGCCCCGCCCACCTCCGCCCCGCCGACCGGCTGCGCGGGTGCGACCCTCTGTGACGGCTTCGAAAGCCAGTCCGGCTCGACGCCGTCCGGTGACTGGACAGTGGTCAACCCGGACTGCTCAGGAGCCGGTACGGCGACGATCGACGCCGGCACCGCGCACAGCGGCGGCCGGTCGGTCAAGGTGACCGGTGCCGCCGGCTACTGCAACCACGTGTTCGTGAAGTCCACCCGCAACCTCAGCGGCGTGGGCAGCGTCCGGTACGGCCGTCTGTGGGTACGGCACACCACCGCCCTGCCCACCCAGCACACCACCATGCTGGCCATGAACGACGCCGCGGACGGCAACAAGGATCTGCGGATGGGCGGCCAGAACGGCGCCATGCAGTGGAACCGCGCCTCCGACGACGCGACGCTGCCCGAGCAGAGCCCGTCCGGGGTGGCACTCAGCGTGCCGCTGCCGACCAACCGGTGGGCCTGCGTGGAGTTCATGGTGGACGGCTCGGCCGGTCAGCTCCGCACCTGGCTCGACGGCACCGCCATCACCGGGCTGACCGCGGACGGTACGCCGACGCACGACATCGACGGGCAGTGGTACAACCGCACCTGGCGGCCCCAGCTCACCGATCTGCGGTTCGGTTGGGAGAGCTACGGCGAGGGCTCCGACACCCTCTGGTTCGACGACGTCGCGATGGGCAGCAGCCGGATCGGTTGCTGACCTCCGAACAACCGCGCTGACCGCCACCGCCGCATCTCGAGAGGCGGCCAGTTGAGATCTTGGACGGAAACCGTTCGCTGCGAACGGTTTCCGTCCAAGATTCGTTTTCGCGGCGTGTGGTGCGCGGCGTGTGGTGCGCGGCGCGTGGTGCGCGGCGCGTGGTGCGCGGCGCGTGGTGCGCGACGCGGTGCGGGGTGCGCGGTGCGGTGCGGGGTGCGCGGTGCGGCGCGGTGCGGCGCGGGGTGCGCGGTGCGGGGTGCGCGGCGCGCGGCGCGGGGTGCGCGGTGCGGGGTGCGGGGTGCGCGGCGCGGGGTGCGCGGGGTGCGCGGGCGCCAGCCGGCGACGGCCAGGGCCGCGCGGACGGTCCCGACTCACGGACGCCAGCCGCCGGCGACCAAGGCCGCGCGGACGGTCCGACTCACGGACGCCAGCCGGCGGCGACCAGGGCCGCGCGGACGGTTCCGGCGACCTCGTCGGGTCGCGACCGGACCAGCCAGGCCGGAAAGCGCAGGATCCGATCGCCGCTGATCCAGACCTCGTTCTGCCGGCGCATGTCGTCGGCCCACTGCCGTACCTCCATGTGGTGCGCGCCGTCGACCTCCACGTGCAGGCGCCACTTCCGCCAGTACGCGTCCAGCCAGCGCACCCGCCCCGTCCCGTCGGTGCGGCGTTCCTGAAGGTCTGGGCGGGGCAGTCGGTACCGTCGGCAGAGTCGAACAAAGTCGATCTCGGACAGCGATTCGGCGCCACCGGCGATGTCGGCCAGGGTTCGCCGGATCAGGTCTCGACGGGCCACCCGCGGTAACACGTCGAGCACGGCCCGGATCTCCGCGGGTGTCGCGCGGCGCTGCTGGCAGCCGGCGGCCAGCACCGCCTGCGCGTCCCGGTCGCTGCGCGCCCAGCCGGCGGCGTCGACCAGGGCACGCGCCATCGTGGTACGCGCCGGCCGCCCGATCTGCAGGTGTTCCCTGGGCAGCAGGGTGCTCCGGTGCGCCACCACCGCGGGCATGTCCGGTGGCAGCCGGCGTAGCAGCGTACGGCCGGTCCGCCGACTGGCCGGAATCAGCACGTGCAGTGGATCCGGCCGCAGGCCGCGTACCCCACCCTCGGCCGCGGCGGTTGCCCCCGCCAGCACCGCGCCCGGACCGTCGTCGACGGCGCCGTACCCGACCCTCGCCGCTGCGGGCTCGGCGCCGCCGGTCCGGGCCCCCACCATGGCGGGTTCGGCACCGCCGGGCCGGGTCCCCGCCATGACGGGCTGGGCGCCGCCGGTTGCCAGGACCGCGACCCAGAGTTGCTGGTCGCGGGTGAGCCGACCGTTGCCGGCGAGGACCAACCCGTGGCAGACCGAGCGCCACCGCCCGGAGCGGATCCGGCCCCGGATCGCGCCTTCGCCGAGGAACCGGCGAAGTTGCCCGGTCGTGGCCACCTGGGACTGTTCGAACAACAACCAGTCGAGCGCTCCGGCGTCGTCGGCCGGCGGAACTGAGAACATCCCTCGCACTATGCGCACCAGCCGAACCCGGCGCTGCCAGATCTTGGACGGAAACCGTTCGCTGCGAACGGTTTCCGTCCAAGATCCGTTTAACGGGCCGGGGTGGGGCGGTGTCACAGGTGGTTCACAGGTCTGTGTGTTCCGTGACGTTCGGGTGACGTCGCTCCGAGCAGACTGCCGGCCATGACGCGCGCGCCGAGGTCCCTCGACTCCGCCTCTGTCGTACCGGCTGGCGAGGCGATCCCGTGATCAGGACGATGTCCCGGATACGTGTTCTGCCGGGACTCGAGTCGGCCGTGGAATCCGCCTGGTGGACCGCCGCCCGGGAGCTCCGCGGGCTGTCTGGCAACCTCCGGCGGGACCTGCTGCGGGACGCCACCGAGCCGCGCTGGTTCGTCGTGGTCACCGAGTGGGTCGACGCGGCCGCGTTGCGCGAGTACGAGCGCGGGCCCGTCGCCGCCAGCTTCGCCGAGGCCATCCGCCCGCTGACCGAATCGCCCACCGAAGCCGGCTCGGGCGAACCTTCGGCGGCGGCCTGGTCGCTCGGCTCGGCCGAGCCCGCCGGAGTCAACCAACCCGGCGGGACGGGTGGGGCCAACGGACCAGGCGAGGTGGGGAACGGAACCCACGGACCAGGCGGGGCGGGGAGCGGGGCCAACGGGCCCGGCGGGGCGGATGGTCACCGGGTCATGAGCGACCGGGCCAGCACCGACCCGACGATCTTCGTGGACGTCGAGGTCACCGTGCCGGCCGCCCGGCTCGCCGAGTTCGAGGCCGGGTACGCCCAGGTCACCGCGCGGGTAGCCGGGGTGCCGGGCTACCGGCGCGAGGAACTGCTGCACGAGCCCGGTACGGACACCTTCCACATCTTCGCGGAGTGGCGCAGCGCGACCGAGTTCTTCGACTGGATCGGCGACCCGGACCACGCGCAGCGGGAGGCCGGCCCGATCGCACCGTTCCTGCTCGACTTCCGGCGACGCATCTTCCACCCGGTGGAACTGCCCGCAGCGGGCCGGGAACCGCTTCCCGGAACCGCCCGGGAAGCACTCCCGGAAGCCGCCAGGGAAGCACTCCCGGAAGCCGATCGGGAGGCCGCCCGGGAAGCGCTCCCGGAAGCCGACTGGAAACCACTCCCGGGAGCCGGTTGGGAACCCCGCACGGAGAAGGAGACAGACGTGCAGCAGACGACCACGGACGTACTCGTCGTCGGGGCCGGGCCCACCGGGCTGACCGCCGCCGTCGAGTTGGCACGGCGCGGTGTCGCCTGTCGGCTGATCGAGAAACGGGCCGTGCCACCGGGCCACGCCGACAAGGCGATCGGCGTCCACTGCCGGACCATGGAGATCTGGGCCGAGCAGGGCATCGTGCGGGACGCGATGGACGCCGGGATCTGGCTCACCGGCAACCTGGTGTTCGTCAACGGAGTCCAGGTCGGCCGGGTGGACTGGGACCTGCCCGACCTGCCGTACGCGCATCTCGGCCTGCCGCAGTACGAGACCGAGCGCATCCTCACCGAACGGCTCGGCACGCTCGGCGTACGACCCCAGCGCGGCACCGAACTGGGCGACTTCACCCAGGACGACGACGGTGTGCTGGCCACGCTGCGCACCCCCGGCGGGACGGAGACCGTACGCGCCAAATATCTGATCGGGTGCGACGGCGCGCGCAGCAGGGTCCGCGAGCTGCTCGGGCTCACCTTCACCGGCGGCCTCGGTCAGTTCCCGCAACTGTTCATGCTCTGCGACGTCGACGTGGACTGGGACATGCCGGCCGGCCACCTGCTCCGGTTCATGCACGAGACGGACGGCGAGATGGACGGGATGCTGGTGTGCGTCCCGCTGCGCGGCGAGTCCCGGTACCGGATCGCCACCCTGGCGCCACCCCGGTTCTTCGCCCAGACCGGCGGTCAGGACGCCCCACCCGGATTCAGCGAGGAACTCGCCGAGCCGACGCTCGCCGACCTTCAGGTGGCGCTGGACCGGCTCGCCCCGCCGGGCACCCGGGCGTCGAACCTGCGCTGGTCGTCGGTCTTCCGGATCAGCCACGGCATCGTCGACCGGTACGGCCGGGGCCGGGTCTTCGTGGCCGGTGACGCGGCGCACCTGCACCCGCCCGCCGGCGGTCAGGGCATGAACACCGGCATCCAGGACGCCTGGAACCTGGGCTGGAAGGTCGCGCTGGCGGTCCGGGGCGTCGCCGGGCCCGGTCTGCTGGACAGTTACGAGGCCGAGCGTCGCCCGGAGGGCGCCGAGATCGTCGGACGGGCCGTGCGGATGGCCTTCACCGACGAGCTGGACCGTGAGGATCTCAAGCGGCAGTTCCTCCAGGAGATGGGCATGCTGCTGACGTACGCGGAAAGCCCGCTCGTCGGTGAGTCGCTGGCCGCCCCGGAGGCCCTGGCGGCCGGTCCCGGGCCCGGCGACCGCGCGCCCGACGTCGGTAACCTGTCCCGGCACGGCGTCGGACACCCGCTGCGGCTGCACGAGCTGACCGCCGGCCCCCGGCACACCCTGTTGTGTTACGCGGACGGCTCGGCCACCGACGCGCTGGCAACCGTGCCGGAACTGGTTGCCACGGTCCGTCGGCTCACCGCCGGCGAGATCGACACGTACCTGCTGGTGAGCCCGGACGCGAACGTGCCCGCCCTGCTCGACCCGCCGGTGGTGCGGGATGCCGCGGGGGAGTTCCGGGCCGGGTACGGGGTGGCTGGCTCGGCCGTCTACCTGATCCGCCCGGACGGCCACGTCGGGTTCCGCAGCCAGCCGATCGACGCCGACGCGCTCCGGAAGAACCTGCAACTGGTGTTCGGCGGCCCGCGATGAGCACGGCGCCCACGGCGCCGGCAGCCGGCCCGGCATCCACACCGCCGGCCGCCGTCCCGGTCGCCGCCACGGACCCGACCCCCGGGACGGGTGCGGTGCGCACCGTCCTGGCGATGCGGATCAGGGCGGGTTGCGAGCGGCGGTTCGAAGCGGCGTGGCGCTCGGCCGCCGAGGAGATCCGCCAGTTGGACGGGTGCCTGCGTCAGGACCTCGTACGCGACGCCGACGACCCCCGCGAATACCTGATCATCAGCGACTGGGCGGACCGGGCCAGGCTGGACGCCTTCGGCCGCAGCGAACACCGGGACCGGCTGTTGACCATGATCCGTGAACTGCGTGAATCCGCGCAACGGCACACCTATCAGGTGCTGCACACCGTGCCGAGCGAGTCCGAGGAGGCAGGATGAGCGAGTCCGCCGAACCAGTTTCTCCCGTACCCACATCTCCGGTGCCGGCCGCGGAGCTGTACACCGACGGGTTCGCGGCCGACCCCTATCCCGCGCTGGCCCGGCTGCGGGAAACCCAGCCGGTGTGTCCGGTCAGCTCGCCGCGGTTCGACTCGTACCTGATCACCCGGTTCGACGACGCCCGCGCGGCGTTGACCGACTCCCGGCTGTCGAAGGACCTGTACGGGCCGGGCGAGCACTACCTGCGGATCTTCGGCCCGAATTCGGCGGCGTTGAACAGGAACATGCTCAACTCCGACCCGCCGGAGCACAGCCGGCTGCGCCGGCTGGTGTCGCAGGCGTTCGCGCCGCGCCGGATCGAGGCGCTACAGCCCCGGGTGGCGGCAACCGTGGACCTCCTGCTCGACCGGATCGTCCCGCACGGGCACGCCGACCTGATGCGGGACTTCGCGATCCCGCTGCCGATGACGGTGATCTGCGACCTGCTCGGGATATCGAACACAGACCGGGAACCGCTGCTGGAATGGACCCAGGTGATCAGGACGTCCGGGTCCTCGGGTCGCCGGCCCGAGCAGGAACGGGCGGCCGTGCAGGAGGCCCAGCTCCGGTTGCACCACCTGCTGGCCGACATCGTCCGGGCCAAACGCGACGATCCGGGCGACGACATGCTCACGGCGCTGATCGAGATGTGCGACCAGGACGGCACGCTGTCCGAACGGGAGCTGGTGACAACCACGTTCCTACTGCTGTTCGCCGGGCACCAGACCACCGCCGACTTCCTCGGCAACGCGGTCGTGGCCCTGCTGACCCACCCGGACCAGCTCGAAGTGCTGCGCGGCAAGCCGGACCTGCTGCCCGCGGCGATCGAGGAACTGCTCCGGTTCGACGGCCCGCTGCCGGTGGCCAGCCCCCGGATCGCCACCGAGGACGTCCAGTACGGGGACGTACGCATCCCGGCCGGGTCGATCGTCGGAGTGGCGATCAACGCGGCGAACCACGATCCCGAGTACTTCGCCGACCCGGACCGGTTGGACCTGTGCCGCGAACGCGGCCCGCACATCGGGTTCGGCTACGGCCTGCACTACTGCCTCGGGGTCTCGCTGGCCCGGATGGAGGCACGGATCGGGCTGGGCGAGCTGCTGCGTCGACTGCCGGAACTGCGCCTCGGCGTACCGGTCGAGCAGTTGCGCCGGCTGCCGGCGGCGTCGCCGTTCCGGGGCCTGCTGGAGCTGCCGGTCCGGTTCTCGGTGTGAAAGGTCCCCGGTTCTCGGTGTGAAAGGTCCCCGGTCTCGGGGTGAGAGATCCCCGGTTCTCGGGGTGAAGGTCCCCGGTTCTTCGTCGGAGAAATCCGCCCGAGACCCCCGTTCGAGCCTTGAGGAGCAGCAATGGTCTTCCGGAACGTGATCGTGTGCCACATGGTCCCGGGAAGTGACAAGACGGTCGGTGACGTCTTCGACCACTACGACCGGACCACCCGACCGCAGGATCTCGGTGTGACAGGACGGCGCCTGCTGTCCCACCACGACCTTTACATCCACGTCATCGAGCGCAGGCAGGATCCCCGGATCTCCGGCCAGACCCGTGGGCTGCCGGCGTTCCAGAAGATCGCCGAGGCCATCGGTCCGTACGTGACGCCGTACCCGAAATACTGGAAGAACCCGTCCGACTCGGTCGCGAAGGAGTTCTACCGCTGGCCTCCGGAGGCCGGCGCGAGCGCGACTGCCGGCCCGGAGAACAATTCGGGTACCGGCCCGGAGAACAATTCGGGTACCGGCCCGGGGAACGATTCGGGTACCGGCCCGGGGAACGATTCGGGTACCGGCGCGGCGGCAGGTGCCGGTGCCGACCTGGACACCACGCTGACCGTGATCGTCGGCCGGTTCAAGCCGGGCGCCGAGGCCGACGTGGCGCGCATCTTCGCCGAATCCGACGCCGGGGCGCTGCCGGTCACCCTCGGCGTCACCGGGCGCTGGCTGTACTCGATCGACGACGTCTACGTACACCTGCTGGAGCAGAAAACAGCGGCGGCCGAGGCCACCCGGTCCAGCCACGCCGAGCCGGCCTTCACCCGGATCATGCAGGAACTCGGTCCGTACATCGGCCCGTACGACCCGGAAAGCTGGCACGGTCCGCAGGACTCGGTGGCCACCGAGTTCTACCGCTGGCAGGCTCCGCCGGAGTGATGGACCGGCCGGCCACCAACGCGGGCCGCCGGAGCACGGACCCGGCGGTCAGCCGTGCCACTGGCGCCACAGGGCGGCGTACGGGCCGTCCCGGTCGATCAGGTCGTCGTGGGCGCCCAGTTCGATGATCCGGCCCGCGTCCATCACGGCGATCCGGTCCGCGTCGTGGGCCGTCTGCAGGCGGTGAGCGATGGCGACCACCGTGCGGTTGTGCAGCACGGCGGCCAACGCGCGCTCCGCGGCGCGGGCGGCCCTCGGGTCCAACAGTGCGGTCGCCTCGTCGAGGATCACCGTGTGCGGGTCGGCCAGCAGCACCCGGGCCAGCGCCAACTGCTGCGCCTGGGCACCGGTCGGCGGGTGCTCGCCCAGGTCGGAGTCGAGGTCGGTGGCCCAGTCCGCCCCGACCACCCGCAGCGCCTCGCGTAGCTTGTCGTCCGGTGCCGTCACCATGAGGTTGTTCCGCAGCGTCTCACGGAACACGTGGTGCTCCTGTGTCACCAGCACCACCTGGCGGCGAAGCCGGTCCGGCGGCAGTTCGGCCACCGGCACGCCACCCACGGTCACCGTGCCACTGTGTGGACGGTCCACCCCGGCCAGCAGCCGGCCCAGGGTGGACTTGCCGGCCCCGGAGAGCCCGACGATCGCCAACCGTTCGCCGGGCTGGACCGTGAGGTCCACCTCGTGCAGCACGTCGGGGCCGCCGGGGTAGGCGTACCGGACGCCGGTCACCTCGATCCGGTCGCTCGCCGGGACGGCGGTGACCGTCGCCGGGGCGGGCGGCACGGCGGCCAGCCCTTCGATCCGGGCGAACGACGCGGTGCTGCTCTGTAGTTGCTCCAGCCAGATCAGGATGGTGTCCATCGGCCCGATCAACTGCCGCAGGTACAGGGTGGCGGCGGCGGTCGTGCCCAGCGTGATCCGGCCGTCGAGGTAGAGCAGGCCACCGAGCAGCAGCACGAGCACGACCGGGATGTTGTACGACGCCTCGGCCACCGGGAAGTACACCGACCGTAACCGGAGGGTGGCCAGCCGGCTGCGCCTGGTCCGCGCGATGGCCGCCTGGCCCACGGTCAGCCGCGACCGGTGCAGGCGGAATGCCTCGATGGTGCGTGCCCCGGCGGTGGTCGCGGCCAGTTCCTCGGCCAGTTCCGAGTTGGCCGCCCCCTCCTCCAGGTACGCGTCGCGAGCCCGACGCAGGTACCAGCGCCCGGCGAAGATGAGGCCGGACAGCCCGAGCAGACCCGCCACACCCAGCAACGGGTTGAGCACGACCACCGCGCCGACCAGGAACAGGGCCTGCATGCCGGCCACGGAGACGTTGGGCAACACGTCCCGCAGGCTGCCGGCGACCGCGTCCACATCGGTCGTACCCCGGGCGGCCAGATCGCCCGGGGGTACCCGCTCGATCACCGAGGCTGGCAGACTCAGCGTGCGGGACAGGAAGCCGTTCCGGATGCGCGCCGCGGTTCGCTCGCCGAACCGGTAACCGACCAGCAACGCCCACCGCGCGAGGACCGTCTGGGCCAGCGCGCACAGCAGCACAGCGGCGGCCAGCAGGTCGATCCGGGCGTGGGCGTCGCCGGGTCCGGTGACCGCGTCGATGATCCGACCCAGCAGGTACGGTGCGCCCAGGGCGGCCCCGGCGGCCAGCACGTTCAGCAGCAGCGTGCCGGCGACGGCCCGCTTGTCGGCGGCGATCAGCCGCCCGGCCGCCCGGGCGAGCTGACGGGTGTCGGCGATCGGCAGCGTGCCGGTACTCATCGCACCTCCTCGACCAGGATGGGTGTTTCCCCGCTGAAGGTGCGACTGACCAGGTCGCGATAGCCTGGCTCGCGTTCCGACAGCTCACGGTGCTTCCCGGCGGCGGCGACCCGACCGTTGACGAGGTAGAGCACGACGTCGGCCCGATCCAGCAGCACCGGCGACGTGGTGGCCAGCACCGTGCCCCGACCGGCGCGGGCCGCGATCAGCCGGTCGGCGATGGCCGCCTCGGTGTGCGCGTCGACCGCCGAGGTGGGCTCGGCCGCGAGCAGCATCTCCGGGTTGGCGTGCAGCGCTCGGGCCAGCCGGACCCGCTGCCGCTGGCCACCGGACAGGTTCCGGCCGTCGCGCTCGATGTGGTGGTCGAGCCCGGCGATGTCGGTCGCCACCGCGGCCGTGATCGCCCGCCGGACCGCGTCGTCGTCGCCCTTCGTGTGGCCCGCGACCACGTCCCGCAGGGTTCCGGCGAACAGGTCGGCCTCGTGATCGGCGACCAGGATCCGCTCACGCACCGCAGGTTTCGCCACCTCCGCGATCCGGTAGGGGCCCCAGGTGGCGGCGGTCTGTCCGTACCGGCCGAGCCGGTCGATGATCACGGCCCCGTCCTCGGGCCGGGCCGATGCGAGCACGGTCAGCTGACCCGGCTCGGCGACCACGCCGGACTCCGGATCGCGTAGGACGCTCGGGCCGTCCGGGGCGGCGCCGTCGCCCGGTTCCTCGATCGGCAACCGCAGAAACGCGATGATCCTCCGCGCGGCGATCACCCCTCGGCTGACGTCCCCCGCACTCATGATCAACATCCAGGTGGGTACGACCAGCACCGCCACGTATCCGTACACGGCGACCAGCTCGCCAACGGTGAGCTGGCCACGGACCGTGAGCCGCGCGGCGAGCCAGGTCACCACGGCGAGGAAGATCGTCGGCAACCCGTCGCCCAGCGCGATGATCCAGCTCAGCGCCCCACCCACCCGATAGCCCTCGGCCTGCACGGCCTTCGACTCGGCGGTGTACCGGCGCAAGTGGGCCTCCTTGCCGCCGAGGCCGTTGAGGATGCGCAACCCACCGATCACGTCGACGAGCCTGGCCGCCAGCCGGCCCTGCCGGTCCCGGTACTCACCGCCGGCGGTGTTCAGCCGGTTCAGCAGCGGCCCGAGCAGCACGCCGAGCACCACCACCCCGCCCGCCACCACGAGCGCGACCATTCCGGACACCCGGGTCAGGAGCGTCATGACCACCGCGTACGCGATGATGGCGCCCACTCCGGGCCCGGTCACGGTCAGCGCCCGAGCGACCAACCACACATCCGCGATACCGATGGTGACCACCTCGCCCGCGGTGATCCGCCGGGGTAGCGCCGCGCCCAGGTCGACCGCGTGGGTCATGACCGCGTCAACCGTGCGCAGCCCGCCGTCCAGGCGGATCTTCGTCATCGTCCGGTGCCGGAGGATGCCGAGCGCGGCATTGGCCACGCCCACCACGAAGACCGCCGCGGCCCAGATCACCAGGGGCTCCACCTGCCGCGGGCGCAGGCCACGGTCGATCGCCTGGGAGATCAGGTACGGCGTCACCGCCAGGCTGATCATCCAGAGCGAACTCCACAGTCCGCCGAGGATGATCCGCCGCTTCTGCCGCCACGTCAGCCAGCCCAGGTATCGTCCCGGTCCCCCTGTCCACACCCACCCATCCTGTCCGATCGGCGGGCGAAGACCGAACCGGTTATCCGCTCGGGTCGACTCCCGGACCGCGAGACACTGATCACCTGACCCACCGATCGAGTCATCCGCATCTTCGGAAAGGATGACGGAATGCTTCGCACGCCTCGCGCGCTCCTGCTGGACTTCGGCGGCGTCCTGGTCGACGCACCGTCCCAACCCGCGGCCCCGCCCGAACTGGTGGAACAGCTCGGCCGGCTCGTCGCCGGGATGGTACCCGTCGAGCGGATCACCACCGACCTGGCCAACGGGGCGCGGGCGTACGCGCGGTGGCGGGACGAGGTCGGTCAGGGGGGTGACCCGGTCGAACTGCCGCACGCCCGGGTATGGGCGGACTTCGTCACCCCCACCTGGCCCCCGGCCGCCCGAGCCGCCGTCGAGCGCCAGGCCACCCCGCTGGCGTACGCCTGGACCTGGCGGGGCAGCTGGCAGGTGCGCCCCGGCATCCCGGAGGCGCTGCGGGCCGCCGCCGACGCCGGCCTGCCACTGGCGGTGGTGAGCAACACCCTGTGCGGCGCCGCCCACCGTGACTTCCTGGCCGCCGCCGGCCTGTCGGGCCTGTTCGGCGCCGAGTTCTACAGTGACGAGGCCGGTGTCCGCAAACCCAACCCGCGACTCGCCGAACTGGCCGCCGAGGCCATCGGGGTACCCGTCGGGGACTGCTGGTTCATCGGTGACAGCCTGAACCGGGACATCGCCTGCGCGCGTCGCGCCGGCACCCGGGCGGCGATCCTGATGCGCTCGCCGCGCACCGACCGGGAAGCACCGCAACCCGACCTGACTCCGGACGCCCGGGTCGAGGACGGCCACGGCCTGCTCGCGCTGCTCCACGAGGCGCTGGGTGAAGCGGCTCGATGATCAGGCTCGCCGCCGATCGGAGCTGCCGGTCGACTCCCGGCCCTCGGCGACCCGGCTCGGCAGTGATCGAGGCAGCCCGAACCAGGGCAGCGTGTTGTTCTCGAAACGGGTCATGGCGCTGATCCGGCCGCCCGCGAGAGTGAGCACGTAGAGGCCGGTCCCGTGGCTGAGGCCGTCGGGGGTGCGCAGGTACGCGCCGAAGGCCGGCTGGCCGTTGGCCCGGGTCGGCACGAGGTCGAATCTCCGGCCGGTGCCGAACAACGTGGCACAGAAGCCCGCCACAGCGTCCCGGCCCGCGTACTCGAAGGGCACGGGTGGCATCGAGACGAAGGCGTCGTCGGTCAGCAGGGCCACCAGGGCGTCAAGATCGGCTGATTCCCACGCCTGGACGAACCTGGCCACGATCGCCTCCTCGGCGGGCGAGCCGGCGGCGGGCGGCGGTGTGACGTCCGTCATGGGCAATCGGTGCCGCATGCTGCCGCGCGCCCGTTTGAGGGTGCTCTTGACCGATTCCACCGTCCAATCCAGCATGTCCGCCACCTCGCCGGTCTGGAATCCGAGGACGTCGCGCAGGACCAGAACGGCGAGCTGGCGTGGCGGGAGGGTCTGCTGGGCGGTCAGGAAGGCCAGGGAGATGGATTCGATCTGCTCGTACCGGGCCTCCGGTCCCAGCGGTACGTCCAGCGCCCCGTCAAGCAGTGCGTCGGGGAACGGTTCGAGCCAGGGGACCTCGCCGAGCCGGCTCGGTTCGGGCGGTTCGACGTTGGGCACGTCCCACGCCTTGGCGGCCCGCCGGCTGGCCGAGCGCCGGGCGTTGAGGCAGCGATTTGTCGCGATGCGGTAGAGCCAGGTACGCAGCGAGGCCCGCGCCTCGAACCCGCCGAGCCCCCGCCAGGCGGCCAGCAGCGTTTCCTGGAGCGCGTCCTCGGCGTCCTGCAACGATCCGAGCATCCGGTAGCAGTGCACCTGCAACTCGCGGCGGTACGGCTCGGTCAGCTCCCGGAAGGCGTCGCCGTCGCCGGCACGTGCCCTTGAGATCAGGTCGGCTTCCACATCCCCATCCTCTGCCCAGTCCTCGTCGCACTTCCGGTACCGACACCGGACAACTGCCGAACGGGGCGGTCGGGACGCGCCACTTTTCTGGCGACCCGGTGTCTACCTCATCGACAACGTCGACCGAGGGAGATCGCAATGGGGAGAATCGTCATCACCGAGAACATCTCGCTGGACGGGATCGGGGGTGGTGGACGCCTCCTGGAGTGGGTCGGGCGGATCGGCGGCGAGGCCGCCGAGGTCCTGCTCGACGAGGCGCTGAACTCCACGGCCCTGCTGTTGGGCCGGCACACGTACGAGTTCTTCGCCGGGCGTTGGCCAGCCCGGGACGGCGACTACGCGAACCGGCTCAACGCCATGCCCAAGTACGTCGTGTCGTCGACCATCGACGAACCCAGGTGGAACAACTCGACCGTCCTGCCGCCGGGCGATCCGGTGGACGCGGTGTCGGCGCTGACCCGACGGTTGGACGGGGACATCGTCGTCTACGGCAGCATCCAGCTGGCGCGCACACTGCTCGAACGCGACCTCGTCGACGAGCTGCGACTGATGATCTACCCGGTCGTCATCGGGACCGGTCAACGCCTCTTCGGTGACACCGGCGACCCGAAACGTATGCGTCTGGTCCACACCCGGACTGTCGCTGACGGACTCGCGCTGCTCACGTACCAGCCGGTTCGAGAACCGGAAGGCGACCGCGACAGTCTCGGCTGACCGCGCCGTGGTGGTTCGGCCTGGCTGGCACGGTGGCCGATTCGGCACCGGCCGGTCCGGCCGGACCAACGCCGGCCGATGGTTCCTGAGCGAGCGTCGCAGCACGCCGGAAGTCGCAGCACGCCGGAATCAGATCAGCGGTAAAGGTGGAGCCAAGGGGACTCGAACCCCTAACCCCTGCCTTGCAAAGGCAGTGCTCTGCCAGTTGAGCTATGGCCCCGCGGGCGGAGTCGCCCGGCTGGGGCAGTCCGCTGTGCGGTTCAGCGCAGGTCGGGCGCGGTGGTGGCCTCGTGCCACAGGGCCCGCTCGTCGTTGCTCGCCTTGACCTTGCGGACGACCAGCGCGGCAACACCGACGATGCTGACGACGACCAGGAGCTTCTTCAACATGGGGCTGTCCCTCACGCTTGATGCCGGTCCGATGGTGTTCGAGGTGTGGGGCTAGCTGGAATCGAACCAGCGACCTCAGAGTTATCAGCTCTGCGCTCTAACCGACTGAGCTATAGCCCCGTGTGGCGACGAGCAAGGTTACCGTACGTCCGGATCCGCGCCCAAATCGGGGTGGGACCGCGACGCCGGGTCCGCGCTCGGGCCGAACATACCCGGGTACGCCTCGCCGGGACCACCGCGTTTCCCGTGGTCCCGGCGAACAGGCCGATGGTGCGATCAGTCCCGTTCCGCGAGGGTGACCTCGATGCCGCCCACCAGATCGGCACAGACGTTGTAGATGAACGCCCCCAACGTGGCCAGGGCGGTGAACAGCACCACGTTCACCAGACCGATCA
Source organism: Plantactinospora sp. A48 (assembly GCF_055793945.1). Taxonomy (NCBI): domain Bacteria; kingdom Bacillati; phylum Actinomycetota; class Actinomycetes; order Micromonosporales; family Micromonosporaceae; genus Plantactinospora; species Plantactinospora sp. A48. Next base: position 27,235 of record NZ_JBTIXF010000014.1, read on the forward strand.
GCGCGGAGGTCCCGATCACGCCCTTCGCGGTGATCCGGAAGCTGCTGGTGCCGGAGCCGCCGCCGGCGCTGACCAGATCGGTCAGGCTGCTGTTGACGGCCTTGAAGACACCCATCGCGTCCAGCGCCAGGTACAGCACCGAGGTCGCGACGATCACCACGATGAACAGCACCACCGACACGGCGGCGGAGAACTTCATCACCGACCACGGATCGATCCGCTTGAGGTTCAGCCGGGCCCGGCGCGGTCCCCGGGAGGCGGCCGAGTTGACCGTGTTGCGGGCGGCCCGTACCGCCTCGGTCACCCGGGCGGCGCCGACGGCCGCGGCACCGCCGATGGTCGCCGGCCGGAACGTGCCGGTGCTCGCCTGGCCCTGCTGACCCGGGCGGGAATCGACCGGGGCACCGCGGCCACTCGGCGCCGTGCCGGGTCGGGCACCGCCCGGCCGGGTGGCGGTCGACCCCAGACGGGCACCGTCGGAGCCGGCGGGTCGACCGGGGGCACCGGCCACGGCGCGGTCCTCGCGGGTGGGCTCCGAACTGGCGGCCGTCGGTACGGCGGCGGTCATCGGGGCGGTGGCGCCGACCGCCGTACGATCATTCGCCGATGTCTTGCCGCTCGACGTGGTGGAACCACCGCTCGACGCCTTGCCGTCCGACGTGGCTGAACTGCCGCCCGACGTCGCGGAACTCGACGTGCCGGGGCCCGACTGGTCGCTCTCGTCCGCACCGGACTCACCATCGGCGTCCGGAGCGCCAGGCGGCGGCGCCATCCCGGGCGCCCTGGTGAACTTCGGGGACGGCGAGTCGGCGGGGACTGCCGCCCGGCCGACCGCCGCGCGGCCGGTCGCCGGAGACGGCCCGCCGCCGCTGGCGGCCTCCTCCTCGACCGGGGTGGTCGAGGCCCCCGCGGTCCCCGACTTCGCCTGTGTCTCCGTCATCAACTAGTCCTGTTCGTCAGGCTCGTCGGCATTGCGAGCAATGGCCACGATTGTTACGCCGTCTGGAAGGTCCATCAACTTGACCCCCATTGTGTTCCGATCGCGAGTACGACGTACAGGCTTCACGGGAGTCCGGATGACACCGCCGTTGCTGGTGATCGCGAACAGCTCGTCGTCCGGACTGATCACGACCGCACCGACCAGCCCGCCGCGCCGCTCAGTGATCTTCGCGGTGAGCACACCTTTACCTCCCCGGCCCTGGACGGGGTATTCCTCGATCGGAGTACGTTTTGCGTACCCTCCGTTGGTTGCCACGAGGACGTCCAAGCCCTCCTTGACCACCTCCATGGCCAGCAGGACGTCCTCGTCGGTGAAGCGCATCCCGATGACCCCGGATGTTGCCCGGCCCATCGGACGCAACGCCTCGTCCGTGGCATTGAACCGTATCGCCTGTGCGTTCTTGGATACCAACAGGAGGTCTTCCTCCGGTCCCGCCAGCGCCGCGCCGACGAGTTCGTCCTCGTCCCGCAGGTTGATCGCGATGATCCCGCCGGAGCGATTGGAGTCGAACTCCTCCAGCCGCGTCTTCTTGACCAGCCCCTTCTTGGTCGCCAGCACCAGGTACGGCGCGACCTGGTAGTCCGGGATCTGGATCACCTGCGCGATCTGCTCCTCCGGCTGGAACGCCAGCAGGTTCGCGACGTGCTGGCCCCGCGCCACCCGGGTCGCCTCGGGCAGCTCGTACGCCTTGGCCCGGTACACCCGGCCCTTGTTGGTGAAGAACAGCATCCAGTTGTGCGTCGAGCCGACGAAGAAGTGGCTGACGATGTCGTCCTGCCGCAGGGTGGCACCGCTGACCCCCTTGCCGCCCCGACGCTGCGAGCGGTAGAGATCGACCTTCGTCCGCTTCGCGTAGCCGGTACGTGTGATAGTCACCACAACGTCCTCGCGGGCGATCAGATCCTCCATCGAGACCTCGCCGTCGAACGGCACGATCTTGGTCCGCCGCTCGTCGCCCCACTTCGCCACGATCTCGCCGAGCTCGTCGGAGATGATCTTCCGCTGCCGTTCCGGCTTGGCCAGGATGTCCTGGTAGTCGGCGATCTCCAGCTCGATCTTGGCCAGCTCGTCGACGATCTTCTGGCGCTCCAGCGCGGCCAACCGGCGCAGCTGCATGTCCAGGATCGCGGTGGCCTGGATCTCGTCGATCGTGAGCAGCTCGATCAGGCCCTGCCGGGCCTCCTCCACCGTCGGCGACCGCCGGATCAGCGCGATCACCTCGTCCAGCGCGTCCAGCGCCTTCACCAGACCACGCAGGATGTGCGCCCGCTCCTCGGCCTTGCGCAACCGGTACGCGGTCCGGCGCCGGATCACCTCGAGCTGGTGCTCGACGTAGTACCGGATGAACTGCGCCAGGTTGAGCGTCCGCGGCACCCCGTCGACCAGCGCCAGCATGTTCGCGCCGAACGTCTCCTGGAGCTGGGTGTGCTTGTAGAGGTTGTTCAGCACCACCTTCGCCACGGCGTCCCGCTTGAGGACCAGCACGATCCGCAGACCGGTACGCCCGGACGACTCGTCCTTGATGTCGGCGATACCGGTGAGCTTGCCGTCCTTGATCAGCTCCGCGATCCGCTCGGCGAGGTTGTCCGGGTTCACCTGGTACGGCAGCTCGGTGACGACCAGGCTCGCCCGGCCGCGCCGATCCTCCTCGACCTCCACCACGGCCCGCATCCGGATCGACCCCCGACCGGTCCGGTACGCGTCCCGGATCGGCCCGGTGCCCACGATCAGACCGTGGGTCGGGAAGTCCGGCCCCTTCACGATCTCGATCAGCGCGTCGAGGGTGTCCGCCTCGTCCACATCCGGGTTCTCCAGGCACCACTGCACGGCCGCGGCGATCTCCCGCAGGTTGTGCGGCGGGATCTTGGTGGCCATGCCGACCGCGATGCCCTCGGAGCCGTTCACCAGCAGGTTCGGGATCCGCGACGGCAGGATCGTCGGCTCCTTGGCCCGGCCGTCGTAGTTGTCCTGCAGGTCGACGGTGTCCTCGTCGATGTCCCGCAGCATCTCCATGGCCAGCGGGTCCAGCTTGCATTCCGTGTATCTCATGGCCGCGGCCGGATCGTTTCCGGGCGAACCGAAGTTTCCGTTGCCGTCGACCAGCGGGTAGCGCAGCGACCAGGGCTGGGCCATCCGGACCAGCGCGTCGTAGATGGCCGAGTCGCCGTGCGGGTGGAACTGACCCATCACGTCGCCGACGACCCGGGAACACTTCACGTAGCCCCGGTCCGGCCGGTAGCCGGAGTCGAACATCGCGTACAGGATCTTGCGGTGGACCGGCTTGAGCCCGTCGCGCACGTCCGGCAGCGCCCGACCGACGATCACGCTCATCGCGTAGTCGAGGTAGGACCGCTGCATCTCCACCTCGAGGCCGACCGGCTCGATGCGGTCGTGCACGACGGCGGTGGCCTGGTCCTCGGGGGTGTCAGCCGGCTCGGGAATATCCGTCACAGTCAACCCTTATCAGTAGCAAAGCCGCATCCAGCCTGTGGATAACGGCTGTGGAAACCAGAAAAGCTGTGGATAACCATGTGGAGGACCGGCCGGCCAGGGGTGGCCGGGCCGGTCCACCAGGGGTCAGATGTCCAGGAACCGCACGTCCTTGGCATTGCGCTGGATGAACGACCGGCGCGCCTCGACATCCTCACCCATCAGCACGCTGAACAACTCGTCGGCCACGGCGGCGTCGTCGAGGGTGACCTGCCGGAGCGTACGGGTGGCCGGGTTCATCGTGGTCTCCCACAGCTCGGGGTAGTTCATCTCACCGAGGCCCTTGAACCGCTGGATGTCGTCCGGCTTGGCGTTCGCCTTCTTCTGCTGGCGCAGCGCGATGAGGCCGTCCCGTTCCCGGTCGGAGTAGGCGTACTGCGCGTCGTCGCCCTTGCGGTTCCACTTGATCTTGTAGAGCGGCGGGGCGGCCAGGTAGACGTGACCCAGCTCGACCAGCGGCCGCATGAACCGGAACAGCAGGGTGAGCAGCAGGGTCTGGATGTGCTGGCCGTCGACGTCGGCGTCGGCCATCAGGACGATCTTGTGATATCGCAGCTTCTCGATGTCGAAGTCGTCGTGGATGCCGGTACCCAGGGCGGTGATCAGCGCCTGGACCTCGTTGTTCTTCAGCACCCGGTCGATCCGGGCCTTCTCCACGTTGAGGATCTTGCCGCGGATCGGCAGGATCGCCTGGGTACGCGGGTCGCGGCCCTGCTTCGCCGAGCCACCGGCCGAGTCGCCCTCGACGATGAACACCTCGGACTCGCGCGGGTCGGTCGACTGGCAGTCGGCCAGCTTGCCCGGCATCGAACCGGACTCCAGCAGCGACTTGCGCCGGGCCAGCTTGCGGGCCTGCTGCGCGGCGATCCGGGCCCGGGCCGCCTGCGACGCCTTCTGGATGATGGTCTTGGCCTCGGCGGGATTGCGGTCGAACCAGTCCACCAGCCACTCGTTGCAGACGCGCTGCACGAAGCTCTTCACGGGGGTGTTGCCGAGCTTGGTCTTGGTCTGGCCCTCGAACTGGGGCTCGGCCAGCTTCACCGAGATGATCGCGGCCAGCCCTTCCCGGATGTCCTCGCCGGAGAGCTTCTCGTCGCCCTTGAGCAGCTTCTTGTCGGCGCCGTACCGGTTGACCACGCTGGTCAGCGCGGACCGGAAGCCCTCCTCGTGGGTGCCGCCCTCGTGCGTGTTGATGGTGTTGGCGAAGGTGTAGACCGACTCGCCGTACGACTCGTTCCACTGCATGGCGATCTCGACCGCCATGCCCTGCTCCTCGGCGCCGAACTCGACAACGGTCTTGTGGATCGGGTTCTTCGAGGCGTTGAGATGCCGGACGAAGTCGGCGATGCCGCCCTTGTAGCAGAAGGTGACCTCGCGCGGCTTGCCGTCCTCTTCCTGGACCCGCTCGTCGCGCAGCGAGATGGTGAGGCCGCGGTTCAGGAAGGCCATCTCCTGGAGCCGCCGGTAGATGGTCTGGAAGTCGAAGTCGACGGTCTCGAACACGTCCGGGTCGGGCCAGAACGACACGGCCGAACCGGTGCGGTCGGTGGTCTCGCCCTTCTCCAGCGGGCCGGGCTTGGAGTTGGTGTACCGCTGCCGCCAGACGAACCCGGACTTGTGGATCTCAACGGCCATCCGGGTGGAGAGCGCGTTCACCACCGAGACGCCCACGCCGTGCAGACCACCGGAGACGGCGTACGACTTGCCGTCGAACTTGCCCCCGGCGTGCAGCACGGTGAGCGCCACCTCGACACCCGGCTTCTTGAGCTTGGGGTGCAGGTCGACCGGGAAGCCTCGGCCGTTGTCGGTGACCTGGACACCGCCGTCGGCGAGCAGGACCACCTCGATGGTGTCGCAATAGCCGGCCATCGCCTCGTCGACGGCGTTGTCCACAACCTCCTGGACCAGGTGGTGCAGTCCCCGCTCACCGGTCGACCCGATGTACATGCCCGGTCGCTTCCGGACGGCCTCCAGGCCCTCCAGTACCGTGATCGACTCGGCGCCGTACTCCTGCTTCTTCTGCGCTGCCACCCTGGCCACTTTCTCGCGCCGTACGCCCTGGTGGGCGCGGTGCGCGGGTTCGGCGGTCGGCCAAGGGGTCTCGGCACAGTGGTCCGCCCGGTTGACTGTCCGGTTACGATCCGTCCTGCGCCGATCGCCGGCGGTCGCCCGCGGATCGCGATCGGATCGGTGTCGGCCCGGATGGGCGGTCCGGGCCCCCGCCCGCGCCGCCAATTTGGGGTCGACACCTCGTCTCGCCCTCAATCCTACTGTGCCGGGACGACAGAATGCCCACTCGGCACCGCTGGAGAGGCACCTCAGATCGCCGTAGCGCCCCGAACCGTCCGGGGCGCTAATCCCCCTACAGGCACCGGCTCGGATCAAGGTCGCTCGAACGGCCGCCACCGGCTCGCCGCGACCGGCCCCGGGGTCGCGGCGACCCTGGGCCGTGCCGTAACTTTGCGTGGCCCCCCGTGGATCTGGCGGTCGAGCAGGACCGATCCGTACGCGCTGGAGAAGGTGACGCCCAATGGGGCTGGACAACGTCGCGGTGCAGTGGCCACGTACCGGCCGATTCTACGATCCCGTGGCTCCGGCCGAGTTCGTCGACTTCGGTGACCTGGCTGAGGCGCCGGATGTCGCCGCGCCGACCGCCGCGCTGGCCGGCTACATCGCCAAGACCGGTTCGGTACGGGCCACCGCGTACACCGAGTTGGTGGACCTGCTGCTGGGGCTGGACGGCGTGCTCCACGCCACGGAGGCGGCGGCCGAGGACGAGGACCCGGTGATCGACCCGGACGGTTGTGCCTGGATCGCCGGCGGCCTGGAGCGGTTCGTCAACGGGCACCGGGGCGAAATCGTGACGTTCGACACGGTAACCGAGGTACTCCAGGCGACCCTGTCCGGCGGCCGGCTCGCGGAGCAGCAGCTGCGCTGGCTGGACCAACGGCTCGACGCGCTCCGCGACGATTCCGGGGCGGCGCCGCAGTGGAGCTTCCCGCGTTCCGAGTTGGCGGTGCTGGCCGGCTTCTACCGCCGGTGCGCCGACCGCGGCTTCGCGATCTACGCCGACTCCTGATCGGGAAGCGGTCGCTTCCCTTCCTCGCCCCCTCAGCCGTAGGTGTCGCGCGGGCCGCGACCCCGGACCCGGCGCGGACCCCGGGACCAGGACGGGGCCGCCGGACCGTGGATGTTCAACCGGCGCACCACGTCGTGTCCGACCACGGTGGCGATCTGACGGAGCAGGGACCCGCTCAGCAGCCGTAGCTGGGTGGCCCAGGCGGTGGACTCGGCCTCCACGGTCAGCTCGCCGTCGACCAGTTTGACCGGCCGGCTGTGCTCGGCGATGTCCGCGCCGACCACCTTCGCCCAGGAGCCGAAGACCGTGGCCTCGGCGGTGGGCCGCTGCCAGCCGCGGGCCTTCATCAACCGCGCCAGCACCGTGCCGAGCAGTTGCGGGTCGCGCGGGTCGGGACCGGGCCCGGAGTAGCCGCGCGGACGCCCGCGCCGAGTCCCCGGACCGCCGCGACCGGTCGGGTCGGTCCCCGTGCCGTCGGCTTCGGCCGGGTCCGGCGAGCCGGTTCCGGTCCGCCGCCGCGGCCGGGCCGTCTGCCGCCGCGCCAGCGCCGCCTCCAGCACGGCCCGGGCCAACTCCGGCCCCGCCGCCCCCGCCTGTCCCGCCCCCGCGCCGCCCCCCGGCTCCCCACCATCGGTTCGATCTGGTTGATCATGAGGTTGACTGCGCGACACGCCGGACGGACCCCCGGTAACTTCATGATCAACCCGGGGGGGGCGAGGGGTGGGGGGGTGAGGGGGTGGGGTGGGGGGTGGGGGGTTAGTTGGCATGGTGGACCGTGCCTTCGGCTACGTCGAAACGGGCGCCGCGTAGCGCCGCGGGTACGTCGTCGGCGACCGCGCACGTCACCAGCAGCTGGGCGGCGCCGCCGACCAGGCCGGCCAGCCGGTCCCGGCGGCCGGTGTCCAGCTCCGCGAAGACGTCGTCGAGGGCCAGCACCGGCTCGATGCCGTCGGCCCGGAGCAGTTCGTACGCGGCCAGCCGCAGCGCCAGCGCGTACGACCAGGACTCGCCGTGGCTGGCGTACCCCTTGGCCGGCAGCGGACCGAGCGCCAGGTGCAGGTCGTCACGGTGCGGACCGACCAGGGTGACGCCGCGATCCACCTCGCTGGACCGGGCTTCCACCAGCGCGGTCGCCAGCGCCGACCCGATCGCGGCGCGATCCGGGCCGTCGTCGGGCAGCTCCACCGACGGTCGGTAACCGATGGTGGCACCGTGCCGGCCGGCGGCCACCGCGTCGTACGACTTGGCCAGGTGCGGGGCGAGCGCGGCGACGAGTTCCAACCGCCCGGCCAGCAGCTCGGCGCCGTACTGCGCCAGGTGGACGTCCCAGACGTCCAGCGTGCTCAGGTCGCCCCGCCCGCCACCGGTCTTCCGGGACAGATACGCCGTACGCAGCAGCGCGTTGCGCTGTTTGACCACCCGCTCGTAGTCGGCGCGCACCCCGGCGTACCGGGGGGCGCGGGCGACCAGCAGTTCGTCGAGGTACCGGCGGCGCTCGGCCGGGTCGCCGCGGACCAGTTCGAGGTCCTCGGGCGCGAACAGCACCAGCCGGAGCGCCCCGAGCACGTCCCGGGCACGACGCACCGGGGACCGGCCGAGCCGGACCCGGTTGGCCTTGCCGGGCACGATCTCCAGCTCCACGAGCAGCTCCCGGCCCTCGTGCTGGATCGCGCACCGGATGACGCCGGCGGTGGCACCGGCCCGGACCAGCGGGGCGTCGGTGGCGACCCGGTGACTGGACAGGTTGGCGACGTAACCCAGCGCCTCGATGAGGTTGGTCTTGCCCACCCCGTTGGGGCCGACGAAGACGTTGCCTCCGGGTTCGAGGTCGATGCCGACCCGTTCGTACGACCGGAAGTCGACCAGTTCCAGCCGTCGGACGTGCACAGCGGACCTCTCTCGTTACGCCGCCGGTCAGCCGTCGGCGGGGGTGACGGCGTGGCCGCCGAACTGCTGGCGCAGCGCGGCCACCGCCTTCAACGCCGGCGAGTCGACCTCCCGGGAGGCGAAGCGGGCGAACAGCGCGGCCGCGATGACGTTCACGGGTACGGCGAGCCGGATGGCCTCGTCGACGGTCCACCGGCCCTCGCCGGTGTCCTCGGCGTAGGCCCGCAGGGCGACGAGCCCCGGGTCCTGGTCGAGGGCCCGGTCCATGAGGTCGAGCAGCCAGGACTTGACCACGCTGCCCTCGCGCCAGGACTTGATCGTGCCCGGCACGTTGGTGACCAGTTCCGACTTGGTGAGCAGTTCGTAGCCCTCGGCGTAGGCCTGCATCAGGCCGTACTCGATGCCGTTGTGCACCATTTTGGCGTAGTGTCCCGCGCCGACCGGTCCGGCGTGCACGAACCCGAACTCACCCTCGGGCTTGAGCGCGTCGAAGATCGGCATGAGCCGGCCGACGTGTTCCTCGCTGCCACCGGCCATGATGGCGTAGCCGTTCTGCCGGCCCCAGACGCCACCGGAGACGCCGGCGTCGACGTATCCGATGCCCCGTTCGGCGAGGCGCTCGGCGCGGGGGCCGTCCTCGCTGAACCGGGAGTTGCCGCCGTCGACGACGACGTCGCCTTCGCCGAGCAGTCCGGCCAACTCGTCCACGGTGGCGTCGGTCACGGCGGCCGGCACCATGATCCACACTGCGCGCGGAGCGGAGAGCTTCTGCACCAGCTCGGCCAGGCTCGCCACGTCGCTCACCTGTGGGTCGCGGTCGTAACCGACCACGTCATGTCCGGCTGAGCGCAGTCGCGCCCGCATGTTGCCGCCCATCCGGCCGAGACCGACGAGGCCAAGCTGCATGTCCAGTTCCTCCCCAGAGCTGACGGATCAGCGATGTCAGCGGCTGACCCGGATCGGCATGATGAGATACCGGTACCCCGGGATGACCTCGCCATCCTCGGATGCCGGGGAAATCACAGCCGGCTTGAAGGCGTCCACGAATGACAGCCGGGCGGTCGCCGCGCCGAGATTCTGAAGCCCGTCGATGAGATACTGCGGGTTGAAGCCGATCGTCATGGGTTCGCCGGTGAAGGTCGCGTCCATGGCCTCGCTGGCCCGCGCCTCCTCGGTGCCACCGGCCTCGACCACGAGCCCGTCCGCGCTGAAGCTGAGCAGGACCGGCGTGGTGCGCTCGGCGACCAGGGCCACCCGTTTGACCACCTCGACCAGGGCGGCCACCGGCACCCGGGCCTCGGCGTTCGAGGTGGCCGGGAACAGGGACCGGACCGGCGGGTAGTTCGCGCCGTCCAACAGCCGGCTGGTGGTCCGGCGGGTGCCACCGGCGAACCCGATCATCCCCTCGCCGGCACTGCCGTGGGCGAGGGCCAGCGTCACGTCACCGCCGAGCGGGCCCAGGGTCTTGGCGGTGTCGTTGAGGGTCCGGGCGGGTACGAGGGCGTTGATGCTGATCTCGGGGTCGTCCGGCTGCCACTGCAGCTCGCGCATCGCCAGCCGGTACCGGTCGGTCGCGAGCATCACCAGGTTGGACCCGTTCAGCTCGACGCGTACCCCGGTCATCATCGGCAGCGTCTCGTCCCGGCCGGCCGCGATCGCGACCTGGGCGACGGCGGTGGCGAACGCCGCCGCGTCGATGGTGCCGGCGCTCTCCGGCATCTCGGGCAGGGTCGGGTAGTCCTCGACCGGCATGGTCGGCAGGGTGAAGCGCGCGCTTCCGCAGACCAGTTCGAGATGGGCGCCGACGGCCGCGATGTCCACCGGCTTGGCCGGCAGGGCCTTGGTGATCTCCGCGAGCAGTCGACCCGAAACCAGGGCCGCGCCGTCGGCGTCGCCGTGTACGTCGACGGTGACCTGGCTGGACACCTCGTAGTCGAAACCGGAGACCTGCAGGGTGCCGTCGGCCACGCGGAGCATCACACCGGCCAGTACCGGTACGGACGGGCGGCTGGGCAGGCTCTTGGCCGTCCATGCCACCGCATCGGCGAGCGCGTCGCGCTCCACTCGGAACTTCATGCCCTGCCTCCGCCTCGACGTCAGCGACCACTGTCTCATGCCGGCGACGCTGCACCGGCCCGGCCAACCGTGCGGGTCTGCCTCGCACCTTAGGACGCGGGGGCATCGGCTGGGTACCCGACCCGGCGACCGCCCGCCAGATTGTGACCCATCGGGGCACCGGCTGGCCAATCCACAGAATGCCCAACGCCGATGATTGCTTTTTGTTCTCTTGAAGAGATAACTCATCGTCTTCATCGGTGCTGTGCAAACTGTGGAAAACTCGCGTAATCCCAGGTCAGCGCGTTGCGGGGCGGTGGGTTGCCTGTGGACGGGGCGGGGAAAAACCCCCTTCGTCATCCACAGCCGGCGACCGTCCCCACGTTGTCCACCTTCGTCCACCGGTTATCCACCGGTTATCCACCGGGTTTCTCCCCAGTGTTGTGGACAACGTTTCCTCACCCAGAACCGGTTCATCCACAGAACCTTCAACAGCTCATGCACAACGCAACATAATTCTGTGGACGCCTGTGGACGACCGGCCCGTCATCCACAGGCTCGTCCCCAGCTTTTATCCACAGCCTGTGGACCGCAGTCGTCCGCTCACCATGAGTTATCCACACTGGTGGACAACCACCTGTGGATGGCTGTGGACAGCTGTGGACGAAGCGCTGAGAACTGGGGACAAAAATTCCCGGGGGACGAGACGCCCAGGGTCAGGAGGTCTGCTTGATCCGGTTGGTCAGCTCGGCGATCTGGTTGTAGAGCGACCGACGCTCGGCCATCTGCTGCCGGATTTTGCGGTCGGCGTGCATCACCGTGGTGTGGTCGCGGCCGCCGAACGCCTGTCCGATGCGCGGCAGGGACAGGTCGGTCAGCTCCCGACACAGGTACATGGCGACCTGCCGGGCGTTGACCAGGACCCGGGACCGGGAGTGGCCGCGCAGATCCTCGAGGCTCACCCCGAAGTAGTCGGCGGTGGAGACCATGATCTGGTCCGCGGTGATCTCCGGCCCGGCGCCGTCGGGAATGAAGTCCCGCAGCACCTCCTCGGCGAGCGACAGCTCGACGGTGGACCGGGTGAGGCTGGCGAAGGCGGTCACCCGGATGAGGGCACCCTCCAGCTCACGGATCGAGTTCGACACCCGCGAGGCGATGAACTCCAGTACGTCCGGCGGCGCGAACAGCCGTTCCTGGGCGGCCTTCTTCTGCAGGATCGCGATCCGGGTCTCCAGGTCCGGCGGCTGGATGTCGGCCAGCAGGCCCCACTCGAAGCGGGTCCGCAACCGGTCCTCCAGGGTGGCCAACTGCTTCGGCGACCGGTCGGAGGTGATGACGATCTGCTTGTTCGCGTTGTGCAGGGTGTTGAAGGTGTGGAAGAACTCCTCCTGGGTCCGCTCCCGGTTCTCGAGGAACTGGATGTCGTCGATCAGGAGGATGTCCACGTCCCGGTACCGGCGCTGGAACGCGCTGGTCTTGTCGTCCCGCAGGGAGTTGATGAAGTCGTTCGTGAACTCCTCGGTCGAGACGTACCGCACCGAGCGCGCGTTCCCGAGGGTGGTGGCGTAGTGCCCGATCGCGTGCAGCAGGTGGGTCTTGCCCAGCCCCGAGCTGCCGTAGATGAACAACGGGTTGTACGCCTTGGCCGGGGACTCGGCGACCGCGACCGACGCGGCGTGGGCGAATCGGTTCGAGGAACCGATGACGAACGTCTCGAACATGTACTTGGGATTCAGCCGGTTTCCGGGGTTGGCGTCCGGTACGCCGGCCGCCCGTCGCTCACCCCGGGGCGCCAGGCTGTCGCCGTACCGGTGCTCGGGCCGGTCCACCGGGCGCGGATCCGGACGTTGGTCCGGACGCGGGTCGGGTCGGCGGTCGGCAGCGCCCCGACCGGTGGGCGGGACCGGGCGGCGCGGTTCCGGGTACGGCGCCGCGAACAGGGCCTCCTGGCCACCAGACGGTCCGATCCGCGGGGTCGGCTCGGCGGGCCGGACGGCCTGGGCCGAACCGGTGGGCTGCTCCGGAAGCGTCGCCTGGCGGTCGTCCGGCCGGCGGTCCCCCGGGCCCGGCTGGCGGAAGCCGGCGTCGTCGTCGAGGTTGGCCGCCCGGTAGTCCCCGGCCGGGTCGCGGTACCCGCCGGCCTCGTCCCGGTATCCGGGCGGCGCGCCGCCCGGGTCCGGATATCCCGGCACCGCACCGGAGGCGTCGCGATATTCCCCCGGGCTGCGGTACTCCTCGGCGTTGCGGTACTCGCCCGGGCCGCGGTACTCGCCGGTGGCCGGGTCGGGTCGGGTCTCGTCGAGGGCTCCCGGCAGCGCGGCGGTGGGTTCGCGTCCGTCGACCACGTACGGGGTGGGGCCCGGAAAGCCGCTGGGGTCGACGACCACGGCGGTGCCGTAGACGGTGCCGGCCGACCGGCCCGAGCCGTCCTCCGGAGCCCGGACCGTCACCGCGACCTGGATCGGCCGGCCGAGCCGGCGGGAGAGCACCTCGGTGATCGAGGGCCGCAACCGGGACTCGATCACGTCGCGGGTGAAGGAGTCCGGGACGGCGAGCAGCGCGGTGTCCTCGACGATCGCGCGGAGCCGGGTCAGCCGGAGGTACGCGCGCTGCTGGGCTGACCCGATCTCGTCGGCCAGTTCGTCGGTCGTCGCCAACCAGACCGCGGCAAGGTCGATCGTGTCGGCCACCGTCGCGCCACCCCCTAGCCTCTGCGTCCCCCGCGGCCCCGACCGGGTGTCCCGATCGGCAGTCCCGGCCTGTTGCCGCGCTCGAACAGGCAGGATGTCGCAACCACGGTCGACACGTCGACCGCTGTCCACAAGTTATCCACAGCCTGTGTATCGACCGATTGTGGCTCCCCCATCGCACGTTCGTCCGACCCCCACGCGTGTCCCTGGACTCATGACGCGGGCTCACCGTGCGAACGATTTAGAAGCTTGACCGGTTTTGCGTGGTAGCTCCGCTGGCCCCAGACGCAGACCGGCAAACGGGCACGCTAACAGCGTTGTCCACAACCCTTCAACCGCCGGCCGTCCCCGGTTCCCCGCCCCGGTCGAAGGCGGACGGTACGTCCGTTGTAAGGTCACCCGCCGCGTTGCCGCCCCGACAATCCGTATCTCCGGTTCGGAGCGCCGCTCCCGGCGCTCGACCCGCCGTCCGTCCGTCGAACCGGTCCATCGGTCGAACCGGTCCATCGGTCGAACTGGGTCGGTCGGTCGAGTTCCGCCCATCCAGCCAGGGCCATCATCCCCGATTGACCGCGCTGGTACCCGTGCGTAGGGTAAAGCGGCTGCCCTGTTGCCCTCTGCTAGGGTAGTGAGTGCTTGCTGTTCGTGGTGCCCGTCTGTGGCGTCGGACAGCATCAGGACATCTGACAGCACCAGCACACCCGGCACCAAGAGGCACCGGCCAGCATCATGCCGGACCGCACCGAGGTGCCGGACCGACCGGTGACCGCCCCAGCGGCGGTTGACGCCAGACCACCACACGCACCGGCCAGGACCGGGACGTACGAAGACGGAGAGCCTGACGTGAGCAAGCGCACCTACCAGCCGAACAACCGCCGGCGCGCGAAGACCCACGGCTTCCGGCTGCGCATGCGCACCCGGGCCGGCCGTGCCATCGTCGCCAACCGGCGGTCCAAGGGCCGGGCGCGCCTGTCGGCCTGAGCGCCGACCGGCGACTTCCCGCCAGGACGAGGCAGTCGTGCTCTCCGCCGCACACCGACTGCGGCACAGCAGCGACTTCGCCGCGGTGATCCGGGGCGGTCGACGGGCGGGACGCGGCGCCGTTGTCGTCCACCTTCGTACCTCCACACCGGTGGCCAGCGGGTCGTCGGAGTCAGAGCCGGCACCGGCCGGTGGAGCGGAAGAGTCTTCCGCACCACCCCGGGCCGGCTTTGTCGTGTCCAAGGCCGTCGGTGACGCCGTGTGCCGGAACACCGTCCGACGTCGGCTACGCCACCTGGTCCGGGACCGGATCACCGACCTGCCCGCCGGGGCCACCCTGGTGGTCCGGGCACTGCCCGCCGCCGCGGCGGCGCCGTACGAGCGCCTGGCCGCCGACCTCGACGCGGCGCTCGCGGCGGCCCGCCGACCCGCTCGGAGGTCCCGGTGACCAGCATCACGGGGCCCGACGGCACCCCTACGGTGGGTGCCCGAGTGCTGGCAGTGGCCATCGTCGCGTACCGTCGTTGGATAAGCCCGGCACTGCCGGCTCGCTGTCGGTTCTACCCGTCGTGCAGCGCGTACGCCCTGGAGGCGGTGACGCGGCACGGTGCCCTCCGGGGGACCGGTCTGGCGCTCCGGCGGCTGTTGCGGTGCCACCCCTTCCACCCCGGTGGATATGACCCGGTGCCGGAGCCGGGCGGTCGCCGCCGTGTTGACGTGACTGGAGCCTGAGAATTGCTGAGTCTCGACTGGATCTACTGGGCGATCTCATGGATCCTGCTGCGCTGGCATTCGCTGTGGGACGCCGTCGGGGTGTCGGCCGGTCAGGTGATCGGCACCAACTGGGCCTGGATCCTCGCCATCATCTTCCTGGTGGTGACCGTCCGGATCATCCTCTTCCCGATCTTCGTCAAGCAGATCAAATCCCAGCGGGCCATGCAGGCTCTGCAGCCGAAGGTCAAGGAGCTGCAGGAGAAGCACAAGGGTGACCGGGAGACGCTCCAGAAGGAAATGATGGAGCTGTACCGGAAGGAGAAGGCCAACCCGTTGATGGGCTGCCTTCCGATGTTCCTGCAGATCCCGGTCTTCCTCGGCCTGTTCCACACGCTCAAGCGGCTGCATCCCGACAACGTCAAACACAAGACGTCGTACGGCTGGACAGCCGATCAGTTCGACAACGCGACCCACGCGAAGCTGTTCAACGCCCCCATCTCCGGGCGGTTCGGCTCCACGGCGGCTGAACTGGCCAATCTGGGCGCCAGCCCGACCACCGTGAAGATCGTCGCGGGCATCCTGGTGGCGATCATGATCGCCACCACCTACCTGACCAGCCGCCAGATGATCCTCAAGACCGGCTGGGCCGAGGACCCGCAACAGAAGATGGTGCAGCGGTTGATGCTCTACGGCATCCCGGTCTCGCTGCTGGTGTCCGGCTCGATCTTCCCGATCGGTGTGATCATCTACTGGGTCACCAACAACCTGTTCACTCTCGGCCAGCAGCAGTGGGTGCTCCGGAAGTTCCCACCGCCGCCCACCCCGGGCCGGACGGTCGGCAAGGCGACCCCGGCGAAGGCACCCGCGAAGCCGACCGGCCGTGGCCCGGTCAAGCCGGCGCGGGCCGGTGCGACCGCCGGCGCCGGCACCACCGCAGACCAGCCGGCCAAGCCCGCGGGGCTGTTCGGGCGTGGCAAGGCCAACGGCGCGGAGCCGGCCGCTGAACCAGCCTCGCAGTCCCGGGCGTTGGCGCCGAAGCCGGGCGCCAAGCCGGTCAATCCGAAGAAGAACCGCCCGGCGAAGCGTCGGTGACGGGCCGAGGCCGCCGCCGGAATCCGACGGCGCGGCGGCCACCGGGACCGTGCCGCGGCCGTCGCGCTGACGCCGGATCCGGATTCGGCCCCATTGAGCCGGGGTGACGGGCGAGGATGCCCGCGTAGGACGTGCCCGTACAGCACGGCGGTTTCCGCCGGGCTCGGCGGGAACCGCGAGGACCGTACGGTCCCGATCGAATACGGAGATGACACGGTGACCGAGACGAGCACGCCCCGTGCTGAGCAGCCGCTGGACGAGGAGACCGACCTGGCCGTGGCCGGTGTCGGCGAGCCGGATCTGGACGAGGACGAGGACGAGGTCGACGAGGACGACGACGAAGACGCTGAGGACGACGAAGAGGACGACGAAGACGACGACGAAGACGACGAAGACGAGGACGAGGACGGCGCCGAGCCGACCGCGGCGGTGAGCGCCTCGACGGGCCCCAATGACGGCGAACTGTTCCGGCAGAGCGAAATCGCCGCCGACTACGTCGAAGGGCTGCTGGACATCCTCGACTACGACGGGGACATCGACGAGCTTGTCTCCGGCGGTCGGCCGATGGTCGAGGTCGTCGGGGGCCGGCTCCAGGCGCTGGTCGGGCAGCGCGGCGCCACGCTGGAGGCGCTCCAGGAACTGGCCCGACTCGCCGTCTTCCGGCAGACCGGGTCGCCCAGCCGGTTGCTACTCGACGTCGGCGGATACCGCGCCACCCGTCGCAAGGAACTGACGGCCGTGGCCAAGAACGCCGTCGAGAAGGTCCGGGAGTACGGCGAGCCGGTCCGCCTCGACCCGATGAGCGCGTTCGAGCGCAAGTGCGTACACGACGTGGTGAACGCGATCAGCGGTGTTGAGAGCGAGTCGGAGGGCGTCGAGCCCAACCGGCGGATCGTCGTGCGTCCGGTCGACTGAATGAGTGACCCCACGCAACCAGCGGCCGGCCCGGGTTGTAACCCCCCCTGGCCGGCCGCTGTCGGTCCCCCATCAGCCGGGCCCGAGGCCGCTGCCGGTTCCGCGCCCGCCGATCTGCCGCCGGCTGCTGCCGGTCCTTCGTCGGCTCGGGCCGAGGCCGCCCGCGTCCTGCTCGGCGATCGGCTTCCACTCGCCGAGGCGTACGCCGGACTTCTGGCCACGGACGGCGTCGTGCGCGGCCTGATCGGTCCCCGCGAGGCACCCCGGATCTGGGACCGGCATCTGCTCAACTGCGCCGCCGTCGCCGAACTGGTTCCGCCGGGCCAGACGGTGGTGGACATCGGATCCGGCGCGGGGCTCCCCGGCCTGGTCCTGGCAATCGCCCGGCCCGATCTGTCGGTGGTACTCGTCGAGCCGTTGGCCCGGCGGGCCACGTTCCTCACCGAGGTCGTGTCGACGCTCGGCCTGGACGCCACGGTGACGGTGGTCCGGGCCCGCGCCGAGGAGTACGTGAGCGTGAGCGCTCGCCCCGCCGACGTGGTCACCGCCCGCGCGGTGGCACCGTTGGACCGGTTGGCCGGTTGGTGTCTTCCGCTGCTCGGGGTGGGTGGCCGGCTGCTGGCGCTGAAGGGCGCCTCGGCCGCGGCGGAGATCGCCGAGCACGAGGCCGCGGTGCGGCGCCTCGGCGGTGGCGCACCGATGATCCGGAGCTGCGGCAACGGATTGGTCGAGCCGCCGACCACAGTGGTCGAGATCACGCTGGACCGGGCCGTCCCGGGTGTCGGCCGGCGGACCGCCCGGAGCGCGAAGAATGGCCGCGCCGTCAACGGCGGCCGGGGCGGGCGATCCCGCCGGTCCGGCTGAGGTCCACCCGGACCTTCCGGCTCGGGCGCCCCGGCGCTCCGAGCTGGCCTGGCCCTTCCCACCGGCGCGACCAACCGCGACGAGCTGGCGGCTCCCGGCGGTGTCGCGTTCTGTGGTGATCCTGGAGGGTCCGGGTGGCGCCGGATGATTCCTGGCGTACGGGCGGGACGGGCCGGCGTCGGCCGACCGGCTGACCGGCCGGCACCGGCCAGCCGTGGTCTGCGCCGCCCGTCCACCGTAGGCTGACCGCGCGTCGATAGAGTGGACCGAGCGGCGGGCCGCGGCGTCGAGAACCCTGCCGCTCCTCGCCCGGGCCACACGCTTCGCCCGTACGCGGACATCGGAGCGCTGCGGCGCCGACACCCATCCACAGCGGCTGGTAGGGATGACACGGTGCAGGACAACGGTACGTACGACGAGTCGAACGGCGTCCGATCCGGCATGGACCGGGACGCCACTGTTTCACGTGAAACCGGCTTCGACGGTTGGTCGAACGGCGACCGTTCCCGGCTGACCTACCATCACTCCGTCAACGGCGAAGCGGTTCCTCGGCCCCGGGCGACACGGGCGGACGTACCAGCGGAACACTGGCCGGACCGCCACCCGGCGGCCTCCGACAGCCCGACGGTCCGGGTCGATCCCTCGGTCATCATCGTGGAGCCGGCCGGCTCCGCCGCACCGGCCGGGCGGGCGGCGCGACCTGCCGCTGATCCACCGGCACCAGCCGTGGGCCAGGCCGGTGTTCAGCCCCGGCCGACGCCGGACGCTTCGAGCCGGTCGGCGGCCCCGTCCGATGGAGACACCATGTCCACCGGAGAGCCGTTCCCCGCGGATGCGCCACCGAGCGCGTACGTTTCTCCGGAAGCCCCGCCCCAGCAGGATGACGATCCCCCTTTGGCTATGGAGGCATTGCGCGCCGTGCAGATCCTTAATCCGAGTGGCGAGGTGACCATGCCCCGCCCCGACCAGCCTCGGATCATGTGCGTTGCCAACCAGAAGGGCGGGGTCGGTAAGACCACCACCACGGTCAACCTGGCCGTGGCCCTGGCCCTGCACGGCAACCGGGTCCTCGTGATCGACCTCGACCCGCAGGGGAACGCCTCGACCGGGCTGAACGTGCCGCACCACACCGGGGTGCCGGACGTGTACGACTGCCTCATCGACAGCGTTCCGATCGCGGAGGTCGCCCAGCCGGTCGAGGGAATCCCGAACCTCTGGTGCGTACCGGCGACCATCGACCTCGCCGGTGCCGAGATCGAGCTGGTCTCGGTCGTGGCCCGGGAATCCCGGCTGGCCCGCGCGATTGCCGGGCACCCCGAGCCGTTCGACTACGTGTTCATCGACTGCCCGCCGTCGTTGGGCCTGTTGACGGTCAACGCGCTCGTGGCGGCCCGCGAGGTGTTGATCCCCATCCAGTGCGAGTACTACGCACTGGAAGGGCTGAACCAGTTGATCAACAACATCAATCTGGTACGCCAGCACCTCAACCCGGCGCTGGAGGTCTCGACCATCCTGCTGACCATGTACGACCGGCGTACCCGACTCGCCGACGCGGTGGAGCAGGACGTCCGGAACCACTTCGGGGACAAGGTGCTGCGGGCGGTGATCCCGCGCAACGTCCGGGTTTCGGAGGCTCCGAGCTACGGCCAGTCGGTGATGACCTACGATCCCGGATCGCGGGGCGCGACCAGCTACTTCGAGGCCGCCCAGGAGATCGCGGAGCGAGGGGTCCGGGCCACCGCCGGCCGGAATGCCTGAGGAAATGAGTGGGAGGCAGGGCATGAAGAACCGTCCGCGGGGCGGGCTCGGGCGTGGACTGGGCGCGCTGATCCCGACCGCCCCCGTGCAGCCGGTCGGCGCGGCGGACCCCGCCTCCGTCGAGCAGCCGGCCGACGGTGCCCCCGGCTCCGCCGAGTCACAGTCGACCGCCGACCCGACGACCACCTCGTACCGAGCCCCGGCACCGATCGGCTTCGACTCCCAGTTGGCGCCGGTGCCCGGTGCCAGGTTCGCGGAGATACCGGTCGGGTCGATCGTGCCGAACCCCAAACAGCCCCGCCAGGTCTTCGACGAGGAGGCCCTGGCGGAGCTGAAGAGCTCGATCGAGCAGGTCGGGTTCCTACAGCCGATCGTGGTCCGGCAACTCAACGATGAACAGTACGAGCTGGTGATGGGTGAGCGGCGCTGGCGAGCCGCCCAGGCCGTCGGCCGGGAGTCGATTCCGGCGATCGTCCGGGACACCCGCGACGACGCGATGCTCCGCGACGCCCTTCTGGAGAACATCCACCGGGCCAACCTCAACCCGCTGGAAGAGGCAGCCGCGTACCAGCAGCTGCTTGAGGAGTTCGGCGCGACACACGAGGAGCTGGCCCGCCGGATCGGGCGGAGCCGCCCGCAGATCTCCAACACCCTCCGGTTGCTCAACCTGCCGCCCCAGGTGCAGCGCCGGGTCGCCGCCGGGGTGCTGTCCGCCGGTCATGCTCGGGCGTTGTTGAGGCTGGAGGACGGCTCGGCCCAGGACGCGCTGGCACACCGCATCGTGGCTGAGGGGCTTTCCGTACGGGCCACCGAAGAAATGGTGTCGCTGACCATCGGGGACGATTCCACCGAGAAAGCCGCTCCCGCGAAGCGCCGACCCAAGCCACACGCGCCAGGGCTGACCGATCTCGCTGACCGGTTGTCCGACCGCTTCGATACGAGGGTGAAGGTCGACCTCGGGCGCTCCAAGGGGAAGATCACCATCGAGTTCGCCACCGTGGACGATCTGGAGCGGATCGTCGGCCTCATCGGCGTGGACGAGCAGCCCGGGGAGTGACCGCGTGGGCGATCCGGCTGTGTCGGATCGCCCACCGTCCACGGCGACGCCACCAGCCCTTCGGGAGCTGAAAATCCAGGCGTACGGAAGCCGCCGACAGCGCCAGCCGGACCAGCACCTGGATGCCGGCGGTCATCAGCACGATCTCGCCATCGGGAGCCGGGCCTGGCAGCGGAGGCCGGACCGCTCAGGCGGTTCTGTTTCACGTGAAACGGTCGCAGGCAACGGTGCCGTTGTGACGGCTGACCGCAGACTCACGGAGCCGAAGCAGCATCTGTTGCGGCGGTCAGGCTGCGGACCGGTTGATCTTGCTGCGGTCGGTCGGCATTCCTGGATTGCGAGGAACCCTGGGCTTGGTCCTGGTGCCCTGTGTCAAAGCCCTGGCCGGCCTGCGTCAGGCCCAGGCGGCGTCCGACGGCGTTGACGGCTCGTCCGGATACGACTCCGGTATCCGGACGAGCCTCCGCCTTGCCGGACGCCGCCCTGGCCTCCGCTGGACTCCGCCTCGGCTCGACCGAAGACTCTGCCCCAGGCCCTGGTCGTCTGCGCAGAGTTGATGACAGGTAGCAGAGTTGATGGCCAGGTATCGGTGTCTCCCCGATCGAACGGGATGCCGGTGCGGTGCGATGGGCGAGTCCCCGCCGATCCTGAGTGCGGCGGGACGGTTGGGGCACACGACGGACCCGTGTCCCGGCCCGCCACCGACGGATCGTGCCAAGGATCGACCGGTTCTTCGGCCCTCCCAGGGCGATCGATCGTTCGGCCCGCGAGGATCTGCGGCGGCCAGTGGTAGTCAGCTCGGTTTCGGCTCAGCATTCAGCCCGGCGGGGCACGCCGGCCCGTCCCTGAGCCCGAGTGGGCGTACGGGCCCGTTTCACGTGAAACATCGCGTCGAGGAGGGACCTGGTGCCGGGTCCGGCTCGGCCGGATGTTGGACCCCGGTACGGTTCCAGCCGACCTCGCGCGTCGACCCGGGCCGACCCCGACTTCGGACCTCGGACCTGACCTTGAACCCCGGACCCGACCTCGGACCCCGGACCGCCGGTCTGGTGCAGGGCGGCCGGCTGGAGAATCACTTCTCGTGTCCGCCGTTACGGTCCGCTGCCGCGCTCAGTCGACGCGGCATCGACGGGACCGCTCGTCTCGGCCGGCCGTCAGGCGGGTGACGCGGATCGTCGGAATTCGGGTGTCGGGCCCGAGGAGGGGCGATGACCGGCTTCCGGGTCGATGTTTCCAAAAGATATCCACAGGCGCACACGCATGGCTACACGGGGTTTCACGTGAAACGAGGGTGCCTGTGGATAACCCCTGTGGATTACCGGAGCTGCACCCAACCTGTGGATGACACCCCTGTCCACGGCGAGTGTGGTCGACGCACACTGGTCGTTCTGCCCATCCGACCCCGGGTCGCGTCAGAGAAAACCGCCACTCAGCGTGAGCGCCGGGCCTGGTCGTCCGTGGGCTGATCCGGTCGTTCCGGGCTCCACTGTCGGTCCCGGGAGTGCCTGGACCGGTACTCAGCGGCCGAGCCCCGTCGGCCATCCCGAGCGCCGATCCGGTGAACCATCGGCCCTACTTGACCGCCTACGGAAGTCCGATCGACCGCTACTTGACCGCCTACGGAAGTCCGATCGACCGGCCCCGACCGAGACCCTTTCGGGGTGGGGACAGCCGTCGGCAAAGGGGCTAGGGTCAGCCTCGTGCCCCACACCCCTCCCTCTCTTCCCGACTTCACCAGATGGCCGTCCTTTCCCTTCGAGGGCGACCTGCGAGTCAAACAGGTAAACGATCCAGTGGCCGTCGAGCCACCCCGCAAGGGCGAGGATGCTGGCGAATGTACGGCGTGCGGCGCGCCCGATGAGGCGTACATCTGGGTCAGCGACCGCTGGCGGGTCCGCACCATGGACCGGCCTACGGGCCTGCCGGTGGTGCTCATCCTGGAGTCACGGTCGCATCTTGATCTCGGCGATCTCCCGAACCTGCTGGCGGCCGAGCTTGGGGTGATGACCGTCCGGCTCGAACGCGCCATCCGGTCTCTGGACGGTGTGGCGCGGGTCCATGTGAACCGCTGGGGTGACGGCTCCGCTCATCTGCATATCTGGTTCCTCGCCCGGCCGTACGGCCAGCTCCAGCTGAGGGGCACCTTCCTGTCGCTGTGGGACGCGATCCTGCCGCCCATCCCGGAGACGAAGTGGCGGGAGAACCTTTCGATGGTCGCCGCGTGGCTGGCCGAGTTCGGTGGACGCCCACTCGCGGAACCGTCGCGGATCCAGTGGCAGGCGCCAGCCAGCTTCACGACGCAGATCCTGCCGATCGACTCCGAGTCCATCGCCGCCGAGGCCGGTCCCGAACCGGTCACCCGTACGACCGCGGACGAGCAAACCACCCCGGCCGGATCGGCCAGCGAACCGGTTGTCACCGGCTCGACCAGCGAGCCGCATGCCACTGGCTCGGCCAGCGAAGCGGCTACCACCGGGTCGGCCGGGAAACCGGCTCCGGCCGGGCCGGTCGACGATCCGGCGGGGAGTACTGCGGCTGACCGGCGGGTGGCGGACGGACCGGCCGAGAGTGGCAAGGCCGAGGGTCGTCACGCCGAGGACGGGTTGGTGGGGGACGACGCGCTCCGAGCGAGGAACCAGAGCGACCCGATGAGCGACCAGAGCGCCGGGCCCAGCACGTCCAGGGTGAGTGGTACGCCGAGCGCCCGGCGGACGGACAGTGGGCAGAGTGCCCCATCCACCGGCGAGGAGGACCCGACCGTGGCCACCACGACCACCGGTCGGACCAGCAACACCACGAGCGAGCGGGCCACCGCCACGGACCCACGGACCACTACCGGCCCGGGAACCAACGCCGCCACCACCGACCCAGGGAGCACGGACCCAGGGAGCGCAACCAGCCCGGGGAACAACGCCGGGGCCACGAATCCTAGGGGCGACGGTGCGGGTTCGAGTGGCGTCACCGGATCCGGAAGCGACGGAGGCCGAGTCGGCCCCACGGCGGACCGGGACTGAGGCGTCGGTGGGTAGCACCACCGTCGAGGGCACCGCGCTACCCGAGCCGTCAAGGGTGCTGTTCCACGTGAAACAGCGCCGTTGACGGCTCGGGTACATCCACACCGAGGTGGGCCGGACGCTGGAGACGGCTCGGCGCCGCGCCAACTCCGGCGGTGATGCCATCGACCCGCCGGCAGGACGGCCGCGCTGGGTCGCGCGACCGGACGGGGCTCACCAGGATTCTGGTACGAGCTGTCAGCTCGCCCGGGTGGCAGCCCGGGAGACAAGCGTCCCGAGCAGGGAACCGAGATCGAGTCCGGCGGCCTTTACGGCGAGCGGCAGCAGTGACGTCTCGGTCATGCCGGGCGAGACGTTCACCTCCAGCACGTGCACCTCGCCGGCCTCGTCCACGATGAGGTCGACCCGGGACAGGTCGCGCAGGCCAAGTGCCGTGTGTGCGGCCACCGCGGTCTCGGCGACCCGCTCGGCGACCTCGTCCGGCAGTCGGGCGGGTGTGTGCCAGGTGGTGAGCCCCGCGGTGTATCGGGCCGCGTAGTCGTAGACCCCATCCTGCGGAACGATCTCGACCGCCGGCAGTGCCCGAGGCCCGTCACCGAGGTCGACCACCGACACCCCGAGATCCATCCCCGGGACGTACCGCTCGACGAGCGCGGTTGAGTCGTACGCGAAGCAGCCCACCATCGCGGCCGGCAACTCGGCGGCATCCCGGACCACGGCGGCACCCAGACCCGATCCGCCCTGCGCCGGCTTGACCATCAACGGCAGGCCCAACCGGTCGACGATCCGGTCGAGCACGGCGACGGCACCGAGTTCCGAGAACCGGTCGTGCGGCAGGGCCACCCAGTCGGGCGTGGGGATACCGGCCTCCCGGAGCACCGCCTTGGCCGATGGCTTGTCCCAGGCCAGCCGGGACGAGCGGGCATCACAACCGACGTACGGCACCCCGCAGAGATCCAGCACGCCACGTAGCGAGCCGTCCTCGCCGGTGGCGCCGTGCAGGGCGATCACCACGGCGTCCGGCGGGTCTCCGGCGAGCGTCGGCAGCAGGGCCGAGTCGGCGTCCCGCAACTCGGCCTCGATCCCGGAGGATCGCAGCGCGTCCAGCACCCGGCGACCTGATCGCAGCGACACGTCCCGCTCGTACGACAGTCCACCCGCCAGCACCAGCACGCGGAGTTCGGTGACGGCCCGGTTGCTGTTGGGGCTGACCCGCGTGGCGGGCACGGTCGATTCGTCGACGGAGTTACTGCTCATGCGGGAATCATGCCAAGTGGGTACGCGGGTCCCGGGGGTCGACCCCGGTGCGACCGCCGATGGAGGTGCCGAAGACGCGACGCATCGCGATCTCCTCCTCCATCACCCCCGACAGGCGACGGACGCCCTCCCGGATCCGCTCCGGGGACGGGAACGAGAAATTGAGCCGCATGTTGCCCACGCCCGACCCGTCGGCGTAGAAGCCGATGCCGGGCACGTAGGCGACCCGGGCGGCGATCGCCCGCGGCACCATCGCCTTCGCGTCGAGGCCCTCGGGCAGGGTGGCCCAGACGAACAGTCCGCCCTTGGGCTCGGTCCAGGTGGTGCCCTCGGGCATCAGATCGGTCAGCGCGGTGAGCAGGGCGTCGCGGCGTTCCCGGTAGATCTCCCGGTAGACCTTCAACTGTTGCCGCCACGGCATCGTGGACAGGTAGGTGGTGATGGCGGCCTGAGCGAAGGCGCTCGGGCAGAGCACCTGGGCCTCGTTGGCGATCACCAGCTTGTCGCGTACCGCGTGGGGCGCGAGGATCCACCCGACCCGCAGCCCCGGTCCGAACGTCTTCGAGAACGTGCTCAGGTAGAAGACGCCCTCCCGGCGCCTCGCCCGCAGCGGTGCCGGCGCCTCGCCGTCGAACCCCAACTGGCCGTACGGGTCGTCCTCCACCACCAGCAGTCCGGCCCGCTCGCAGATGTCCAACACCCGCTCGCGGCGTTCCTCGGTCAGGGTGACGCCGGCCGGGTTCTGGTAGGTCGGGATGGTGTAGAGGAACTTGACCCGCCGGCCCGACCGCGCGGTCTCGGCGATGGCGGCCTCCAGCGCCTCCGGCACCAGGCCGTCGGCGTCCATCGGTACGTGTACCACGTGAGCCTGGGCGGACTGGAACACCCCGAGCGCACCCACGTAGGTCGGCCCCTCGGCCAGCACGACGTCGCCGGGATCGAGGAACAGCCGGGCGATCAGGTCGAGGGCCTGCTGGCCGCCGACGGTCACCACCACGTCCTCGGGGGACGCGCCGCAGCTCGCGTCGATCCCGGAGAGTGCCATGACCTCGCAGATCCGTTCGCGCAACTCCAGCGTGCCCTGGCCGATGCCGTACTGGAGAGTGCTGGTGCCGTGCTCGGAGGCGAGCCGGCCCATCATCTCGCCGACGGCGTCCAGCGGCAGGGCGTCGATGTACGGTGCGCCGCCGGCCAACGACACGACCTCCGGACGGCTCGCCACCGCGAACAGGGCCCGGATTTCCGATGCGGTCATCCCGCGTACCCGCTGGGCATACCGGTCGGTGTAGTCGTCGAGCGTCGTGCCGGTCACTGACATCACCTCGATCGTGTCGCCAGCCGTCCGGCGACAAGGGCGAAACCGCTGGTTGATCGATCGTAAACCCTCTGTACCCGTGGAGTACCCCTACCTTGAGCCCGGTCCACATGGCGGACCGGGGGAATTGCCGCCGTCCCCTCCCGGGGGATGGCGGTTCCGGCGTACGATCGCTCGTCGGGGGCCAGGAGACGGCGGGATGCCGATTCGCGACATTCCGACCTCTCCCCGGAGTGTGGGGATACGCCAATGTCACGACGGCTGGTCAGCCTGACCCTCGACACGCTCGAGGATCTGCCCCGGCCCTGCCGGCGGTGCGTCTACTGGGAACTCGACCCGGTGGCCGCGGACCGGGCCTGTGCCGCCGGGGACCCGGCGCTGGAAAAGGAGGCCTGGGTCTCCCAGACGCTCCTGGAGTGGGGCTCCTGCGGCAAACTCGTGTACGTCGACGGTATGCCGGCCGGCTTCGTCATGTACGCCCCGCCGGCCTACGTACCGCGATCCATGGCCTTCCCCACCTCGCCGGTCTCGGCCGACGCCGCGCTGCTGACCACCGCGCACATCGTGGCCGCCTTCGCCGGTGGCGGGCTCGGCCGGATGCTGGTCCAGGGGGTGGCCCGTGACCTCACCAAGCGCGGAGTGAAGGCCATCGAGGCGTTCGGGGACGCGAGGTTCGGCGAGGCGGACGACGAGGCGAGCGGCTGCGTGGCGCCGGCCGACTTCTTCCTGTCGGTGGGCTTCAAGACGGTCCGGCCACATCCCCGGTATCCCCGGCTGCGGCTGGAGCTGCGAACCGCGCTGTCCTGGAAGTCCGATGTCGAGTACGCGCTGGAGAAGCTGCTCGGCTCGATGAGCCCGGAGACGCTGCTGCGACCCGTCCGCCCGGCCACCCGCTCCACCGTCGGCTGACCGGACGGCCCCGGCTTCACCGTCGGCTGACCGGACGGCCCCGGCCTCACCGTCACGCCGCCCGGCCGGCTGGCCCCGGCTGCCAGCGGGGCCGAGTCGGACCGGCTGGTGGGGAACCGCCCCGGACCCGGGTGCCGCGGTTCGGCTAACGGACCGCCCCGGACGCCAGGGCCGAGCGCAACTCCCGGACATCTATCGACCCGGTCGGCACGTCCTGCTCCACCGGGAAGTACATCCGCTGCACGGCGGCCACCACCGCGTCCACCGTGCGGTCCCGGAATCTCGGATCCACCAGCCGCGCCCGGTCCAACGGTGAGGTCAGATAGCCCAGGTCGACCCGCACCGCGGGCATCCGGGTCAGCCGGAGCAGTTCCCAGGTCTTCGCGTGCGTACGGCAGTCCCGCAGCCCCGTCCGGGCCACGATCTCCCGCAGCACCAGCCCGGCCAGGCGTTCACCGGCGGTCGACGTGACCCCGCTGCCGGTGCCGTAGTGGTACGCGGCCACACCGTCGGCCTCCGGATTGGCATGCCCGTCGACGTGCAGCGAAATCAGCAGGTCGCCGCCGAGTTCGTTGGCCAGGCCGGCACGGGCCAGGTCGGACAGCGCGGCCGTCGGCGCCGGCCCTCGGGTCAGGTGTACCCGCATCCCCGCCGCCGCCAGCCGACCCTCCAGGCGACTGGCCAGGTCGTACGCCAGATCCGCCTCGGTCCACCGCAGCGCGCCCTCGGGCACCACCACGCCCGGATCCACCCCGCCGTGCCCCGGGTCGATGACGATCACCTTGCCGACCAGGTCGGGACCCGACTGCCGGAAGGCGTCGGCCTCGCGCAGCCACTGCGGGCGTCCGCCAACCACCTTGCGACCCAGCCGGCGCAGCGCGTTCATGGTCTGCGGTCCGCAGGCACCGTCGGGGGTCAGCCCGACCTCGCGCTGGAACTGGGCCAGCGCCCGCGCGGTCCGGGGACCGTAGATGCTGTCGGCGTAGCCGACGTCGTACCCCATTTCCAGCAGGCGTTCTTGGAGCGCCCGCACGTCCTCGCCGCGCAGCGCGGTCGGGACGGCGTGGTAGAGGGTTCGCGCGCCCAGCCGCCACCGCGCGGCCTCCAGCGCCCGCCACGTCTCGGCGCCCACCCGCCCGTCCACGCTCAGCCCACGACTCTGCTGGAACACGCGTACGGCCTGCTCGGTGGCCTCGTCGAAGTCGTCGGCACCCCCGGACCGTCGATCGAGCAGATCCAGGCCGACCAGCAGGCCACGGATCTCCCGTACGGCCGGGCTGCGGTCGCCACGTCGAATCGGGCGCACGGTTGACCTCCTCTGCCTGTCGTGGCGGCAGCTTCCGGAGCCTAGCGCGGGACCGCGCGGCATCCCGGTGGTTCCGCCCGGTACCTCGGCTTTCCCGGAAAATCAGGTACCTCGGGTTTCCCGGAAAACAAGCGTGCGCCCGCATCCGGCGGGATGCGGGCGCACCGGTGACACGATTCAGCGGGTCACAGCGCCGCTTCGATCAGGCGGACCAGGTCCCCCTTGGGCTTCGCGCCGGCCACCGACTGCACGGGCTGACCACCCTTGAAGACCGTCAGGGTCGGCACCGACATCACCCGGTACGCCATGGCGGTTTCCGGGTTCTCGTCGATGTTCAGCTTCACGATGGTGACCTTGTCGCCCATCTCGCCGGCGATCTCCTCCAGCAGGGGAGCGACCTTACGGCACGGAGCACACCATTCGGCCCAGAAGTCCACCAGGACCGGCTTGTCGGACTGCAGCACAGCGCTGGCGAAATTGGCGTCGGTGACCGCCTGTGTTGCTCCCACTGAACCCTCCTCGGGGTGTTTGGTACGGGGTTGTTCAGACTTCCAACGTTGCGAGGAACCGCTCGGCGTCCAGTGCCGCGGCACAGCCGGTGCCGGCCGCGGTGATCGCCTGCCGGTAGGTGTGATCCACCACGTCGCCGGCGGCGAAGACACCCGGGATGCTGGTGTGGGTGGTCGGGGCGTCGACCTTGACGTAGCCGTCGGCGTCCAGCTCGACCTGATCACCGAACAGTTCGCTGCGCGGGTCGTGACCGATGGCGACGAAGACACCCGTGACGTCCAGCACCTTCGTCTCCCCGGTGTGGGTGTTGAGCACCCGCACCCCGGTGACCTTGCCGTCCGCGCCCAGGACCTCCTCGACCACGGTGTTCCACTCCACCCGGATCTTCTCGTTGGCGAGCGCCCGGTCCGCCATGATCTTGCTGGCCCGGAACTCGTGGCGCCGGTGGATGATCGTGACCGTGTCGGCGAACTTGGTGAGGAAGGTGGCCTCCTCCATCGCCGAGTCCCCGCCGCCGACCACCACGATGTGCTGGTTGCGGAAGAAGAAGCCGTCACAGGTGGCACACGACGAGACGCCGTGGCCGAGGTATTCCTGTTCGCCCGGCACGCCCAGCGGGCGCCAGGCCGAACCGGTGGCGAGGATGACCGCGCGGGCCCGGTAGACGGTCTCGCCGACCCGCACCACGTGGGTGGCGTCGGAGCCGGGCCGACCGGTGTCGACCAGTTCCACCGAGGTGACGTCGTCGGTGAGGAACTCGGCGCCGAAGCGCTCAGCCTGCTTGCGCATCGAGTCCATCAGCTCCGGACCCATGATGCCGTCCGGAAAGCCGGGAAAGTTCTCCACCTCGGTGGTTGTCATCAGGGCGCCACCGGACTGCACGCCCTCGATGATGAGCGGGTTGAGGTTGGCGCGCGCGGCGTAGACCGCCGCGGTGTAGCCGGCCGGCCCCGAGCCGATGATGATCAGGTTGCGGACCTCGTCCACTGCCGTCTCCCGATGTGTGTGTGTCCGACCGGTGCGGCGGGTACGACCGGCCGGCGCGGTCGGTTCGCCTGTGCCAGCCGGCCACTGCTGAGCAGAACTCATCGTACGGACCGGAGATTCCCCAGTCGGGCATCCGGTGGGTCACGTCACGTGCTGGGGCAACGCGTCGGTCGCCGGCGCACTCACCCTACCGGTCCGGAATGGCGGGTGTCCGCACCGGCCATGGGCCGGCCACACCCCGGTCCGGCCACCCAGACCCATCGCGCGGCCGTGGCGTCGGTGAAGACGATCACCAGGGACGGCTCACCCTGGTACGCCGCCAGATCGACCCCCTGCACCGTGATCGCCCCGGCGCCGTGCTCGACGGCCACGGCGGCCAGACAGTCGTCCAGGTCCGGACCGGCGGTGAACCGGCTCAGCTGGGCGGGAGCAGTCGGGACCGGTTCGCGTTCCGGTCGCAGACCCGGCTCCGAACCGTCCTGTTCTGTCGGATCTTCACCGGCGCTCGACGGCCCGGTTCCGCTCGGGTCCTCGCCGACCCCTGGCGCTCCACTCAACCCATGGGTCGAGCCGGCATCCGGGGCGCCGGTGAGTTTCGGCGCGTCGCCGGTGGCCTGGCCGAGTACCGCGGTCGCCTGGCCGAGTGCGGCGGACAGGGTGGTGGGCTCGTAGTTGGTGCCGCTGGCCACGGGCTGCCGCGCCGAAGGCGCCCGGACGACCCGTGGCGCGGACGCGCCCTCGGCGTTGCTGGCGCCACTGTCGTCGGTCGTCGAGGTCAGGCCGTCGAACCCACCCGCCAGGCGACCCACCAGCCCGACTCCGCCGAGCGCGGCGACCAGCGCGAGCGCCGCCAGCGGGCGGGGATCCCGGTACCACCGACGGCGAGCACGGTCGCGTCCCCGTGCCGGCGCGGTGGACGGGTCGGACCGGGTGGCCGGGCCGGTCACGCCGGACCCCGGATCGCGGCGTGACGTGGCTGGGCCGTGTACCGGGGGGTCGACATCCGGCCAGTGCGCCGACGCCGGAGTTGCCGGGTCGGTTTCGGCCGTCGTCGCCCGGCGCGGCGGCGGGACCGCGGCGAGGGCCGCGGCGAGCCGGTCGGCCACGTCGGTGGGCATCGGTTCCGGCTCGGCGGCCCAACCGGCCAGTTCGGCGCGTACGGCCTCGGTGGCCGGCGCCAACGCGGCGTACGCGTCGGACCAGGCCGGATCGTCCCGGACGAGGTCCCGTACCCGTGCCTCGTCCGGGGTGCCCGCGAGCGCGCCGCCGAGGTAGTCGGCCAGCAGGTCGAGATCCGCCTCGCTGAGCCCGCCCGCCGTCACAGTTCCTCCTGCCCGTCTGCCACACCCTGGGTCGACCCTGATCGGACGCCGTCCGTCGGGCCGGGGTTCCCTCGGGTGACCGGCGGCACGCCCTGCCGGGGGAACCCGTCGGGCGGGCCTGCCCCAGCGGTGGTCCGGATACCGGGCCGCAGGTAGCCGAGTCGCGCGGCCAGCCGGGCGCGGCCCCGGGCGCAGCGGCTCTTCACGGTGCCCTCGGCGACGCCCAGCAGTGCCGCGGCCTCGGCGACCGGATAGCCCTGCATGTCGACCAGGACCAGCGCCATCCGTTGCTCGGGCGGCAGGTCGGCGAGCGCCTGCCGGACCACCAGGGTGGTGTCATGATCCGGGGTGGGCGCCGCCGGTTCCACCCCGCCACCCCGCCGGCCGCCGGCCGGGGCGGAACCGTCCGGCAACGGAACGGTCGGGTGCGCGCGTCGGCGTCGGAGGCGGTCCAGGCAGGCGTTCACCACGATCCGGTGCAGCCAGGTGGTGACCGCCGAGTCGCCCCGGAACCGCGCCGCCGCCCGGTGCGCGGAGAGCAGCGCGTCCTGTAGGGCGTCGGCCGCCTCCTCGCGGTCGCCGACCGTACGGATCGCCACCGCCCAGAGCCGGTCCCGGTGCCGGCGGAAGAGTTCGCCGAAGGCGTCGGGATCACCCGCGACGTGCGCCCGAAGCAGTTCCGCGTCGGTCGGTTCGTCCGGGTCCGCCGCGTCACCGGGACCGCCGGCACGCGAGCCGGTCCCGGCCGTCCCACCGGTCACCTCGACCGCCGGTACGCGGGACCGGACCTGCCGGTCACAGCCCGTTGACCGTGATCTCCTGGACGCCGATCCGGTAGCGGCCGTCGTCGGTGCGCGGCAGATCGGTGATCCAGAACAACAGGTAGCGGTACTTCTGGTCCGGGTCGAAGGCCGAGAACGACATGGTGGGCGCCTCGTACTTCTCCAGCTTCTCGCCGATCCGCTTCGTGAAGGCGGAGATGACCTGCTGGTCGGCGGACTTGCTGCTCTCGGCCGGGGCCGAGTCGCCGGTCCGCAGTTCGGCACTGGCGCCCGGCGAGGAGAGCTGGACCTGCACCGAGGAGACCGTCCGGGCCTGGCCCAGATCGATCAGGATCCCCATGCCGTCCTTCAGGTTGCCGAAGTTGGATCGACTCCGGTATCCCTGCGTCTGCCAGCCCTCGTTCGGATCACCATCGACGACCTTCTCGACGTCCCGCAGCTCGGTGCGGTCGCCCTGCGGATCGATGACCCGTACCTGGTTGCCCTTCAGCGCGATCGGCTTGGGCTTCTCCTGCGCCGCCACGGAAGGGTCGGCGCTGACGCCCGGCTGGCTCGACGGGCTTGTCCCGCCGCCCCCGCCGTCGGCCGTACCACCGCCGGTCAGCGCGTTGATGCCGAAGATCAGCCCGACCAGGGCGATCACCAGGAGGCCGGCCACGCCCACCGCGATCTTCCGCCGGCCGCCCGGGTTCGACACCGAACCGTCGTCGTCCCGCCCGGCGAACCGGAGCGGTCCGCTGTCGTCGAGGTACGGGTCGTCGACCACGTCGAGCCGGCCGAGTTCCGCCGCGAGGACATCCGACGACGGTGGTTCGAGCGTCGGGTCGAGCAGGTCCATCGTCAGATCGTCCAGGTACGCGGGCACCCCGGCCCGGGCCTGGCGCGGCGCCACGAGCGTGCCGCTGGAGTCGCGTACCGCGTCCGGCAGGTTGGCCCGACCGCGGCCCTCGGTGCCGCCGGTCAGCGTCGCCTCGGCGTGCGGCCAGTGGCCGGTGAGGGCGAAGTAGAGGATCCCGCCGATCGCGCGTACGTCGGTCACCCGGGTGTCGTTGGCGTCCGCGCGGGCGTCGGCCAGCACCACCCGACCGTCGTCGGCCACCATGATCGTGCCGGGATGGATGTTGCCGTGCACCATGCCGGTGGCGTGTACCGCCGCGACCGCGCCCGCGATCGCGTGGGCGACGCTGGTGGCGCGGGCCGGATCCAGCAGGCCGTCGCGGTTCACCAGCTCGCGCAGGGACCGCCCGTCCACCCACTCGCGCACCACGTACGCCCGGGACTGCTCGTCGATGGCGTCGTAGACGCCCACCAGGTTGGGGTGGATCACCCGGCTCGCCGTGACGGCCGCCTGGAGCATCTCGGTGGCCGAATCCCCACCGGGATAGCGCAGCACGACGGCGACGGGGCGGCGCAGGATGACGTCGATGCCGCGCCAGACCTGGCGCCCGGCGCTGTCGTCGTTGATGTGCTCGGACAGCTCATACCGCTCGGCGAGGACCTCACCGGCGGTCGGCGCACCCACGGAGGTGTCGACGGGAGCGGCTTCTTCCGCCTCCCGACCCTCGCCGACCTGGGTCACCCGTCCTCCCTTGGTGATGGTGCCGATCGATGGATTCCCCTGCTCGGCCATCGGCCTTCCGCTCCGCCGTCCCACACTGTCGCGCCAACGAGTGTCAGCTCGTAGCCTAGGCGCTGTCGGCACTCGCCGAGAGCGACCTTACCCGGCTCAGCCGGATCCCCGACATCTCAACCGGCGTTGCGCCGATCCACTCCACCTGACGGTTCGTTGCCGGACCCGCTCGCCCGTTCTCGCCCGCCCGTTCCCGTCCGCGCCGACGACGCGGGCCAGCGCCAAATCTATCGGTTGGTTTCGGCTGGTTGTTCACCGGGTGTCCGGACGGGTACGCAGCGCTGTCGATTTTCGGAGGTTGGGTGGCGTCCTTCGTTAAGCGGGGGCCCTTCCTATACAAAAAGCGATAACAAGGTGCCCTTCCTTTCACCGGCCGAGGCGGCGGCGGACCATCCCGACCACCTCGGTGATCTCGGTGATCCGCAGCACCGTGGCCAGCGCGAGGTAGGTCACGCCGATCACCCCGCCCCCGATGACCAGCCGGACCAGCGCGGCCAGCCGGCTCAGCTCGGCAGGGTCGCCGGGCAGCACCTTGAGCACCAGCCAGCCCACCAGGGCGGCGCCGAGCGAGGCCACCAGCACCCTGCCGAGGGTCCGCATGATCCGACCGAGCCCGATCAGGCCGACCCGGGGACGCAGCAGCATCGCCGAGACGACGGCCGCCGCCACGTACGACACGGCGTTGCCGAGCATCATGCCGGCCGCCGCGAAGGTGGCCGAGAAGGCGAGGTAGACCCCGATCTGGATGAGCACCCGAAGCACCACCACCGGGATGTTGATCAGCGCCGGCATCCGGGTGTCCGGTAGTGCGTAGAACGCGAAGGTGAAGAGCTGGCTGATCGAGAAGGGGACCAGCCCCACGGCGGCGACCAGCAGCACCGTCGAGGTGGCCGTGGCGTTGGCCCCGGTGAAGGCGCCGTACCGGAACACCACCACGGAGATCGGGCCAGCCAGCACGGCGTAGCAGACGGCGATCGGGGCGAGCACGGCGCTGACCATCCGGGTGCCCCGGGACAGGTCGGCGGTGAGGTCGCGGTACCGACCATCGGCCGCGGCGGCGCTCATCCGGGGCATCAGGGCCGTGATGATCGAGACGGCGATGATCCCGTTCGCCATCATCAGCAGCAGGAACACGTTGTTGTAGATGAACAGGCCGGCCTTGTCGTCACCGCCGGCCCGGGTGAGCAGGTTCACCACCACGAACAGGCCGAGCTGGTTGACCCCGACGTAGCAGAGCATCCAGGCGCTGAGCCGGCCCAGCTCGCTCAGCCCCAGCGCCCGGAAGTCGAACCGCCACCGCCACCGGAAGCCCACCTTGCGCAGTGCCGGCAACAGGCCGGCGGCCTGCACCGCCACCCCGAGCAGGGTCCCGCCGCCGATCAGCAGGATGCGGCCACCACCCATCTGACCGGGCTGGACCGCCTTGGCGCCGAAGACGGCGATGTAGAGGGCACAGACCGCGATGACGACCAGGTTGTTCAGGATCGGCGCCCACATCGGGGCCGCGAAGTGCCCCCGGGTGTTCAGCACGGCGGCCACCAGGGCGCTGATGCCGGTGAAGAACAGCATCGGCAGCATCAGATAGGACAGCGCGGTGACCAGATGCCGGTAGTCCCCGGACTTGCCACCGGCGTACAGGGCGGTCAGCACCGGAGCGCCGAGCAACGCGATCGCGACGGCGACGCCGAGGGCGAGCACGGCGAGCGTGAGCAGCCGCTGGGCGTACGCCTCGCCCCGGTCCGGGTCGGCCTTGCGGCGCCGTACCAAGACCGGGATGAGCACGCTGGTCAGCACGCCGCCGAGCAGGAACTCGTACACCTGGTTGGGCAGGAACTGGGCGGTGGTGTAGGCGTTACCCACCAGCCCGGCGCCGAGTGCGGCGCCGATCATGAGGTTCCGGACGAAGCCGGTGCCCCGGCTGACCAGGCTGCCGATCGCCATGACCGTGCTGTTCGCCGCGGCGCTGCTCTCGGCGACCTGCTCAGGCGGCGGGGCGGTGGCCTCGACGCCCGGTTGGTTGAGTGGCTCGGCCGCGATGAACGACCCGCCGTAGGGCTGGGACAGGCCGTCGTCGACCGGGCGTACGCCGTGGTGGTCGCCAGCGGCGTTCCCGCTCCGGTAGACCCGGCCGCTCATTCGTGCCTCCCGCTGGTGGCCCGGTGGTCCGTCCGACCGCCGGTGCTGCCCGAAATCCCGGTGCTGCCGGAAACCTTAGTTCCCCTTCCTTACCCGGGCCGGACGAGGCGGATCCCGGGCGGCCCCCGGCCTCCGGCGACCGATAGTCTGGCGGTCCCATGTCCGATTCATCCGTACCCTCGGCCGCCGGTTCCACCCCGGCCGCCCCCGCGTCCCTGACCGCCGCGCAGCGCACGGCGGTGGCCGAACTGCTCCGGGTCTCGCCGGTGGCCGACGAGCTGGGTCGGCGGTTCGCCGACGCCGGCCACGAACTGCACCTGGTGGGCGGTTCGGTCCGGGACGCGCTGCTCGGCCGACTCGGCGAGGACCTGGACTTCTGCACCGACGCCCATCCGGACGCCACCCTGCGGATCGTCAAGGGCTGGGCGGACGCGATCTGGGAGACCGGTCGGGAGTTCGGCACCATCGGGGTCCAGCGGGACGGCCTGCGGCTGGAGATCACCACGTTCCGCGCGGAGTCCTACGACCGGGTGACCCGGAACCCGACCGTCCGGTACGGCACGAACCTGGTCGACGACCTGGAACGCCGCGACTTCACCATCAACGCGATGGCGGTGAGTGTCCCGGGGCACCGGTTCACCGACCCGTACGGCGGGCTCGCCGACCTGGCCGCCCAGGTGATCCGTACCCCCGGAACGCCGCAGGAGTCGTTCGGCGACGACCCGCTGCGGATGCTGCGCGCGGCGCGGTTCGCCGCGCAACTGCGGTTCGCGGTCGCGCCGCCGGTCCGGGCCGCGATGGCCGCGATGGCCGCAGACCTCGACCGGATCACCGCCGAGCGGATCCGGGACGAGTTCACCAAGCTGCTCTGCGGCGCCGACCCGGTCACCGGGCTGCGGCTGCTGGTCGACACCGGTCTGGCCGAGCGGTTCCTGCCGGAACTGACCGGTCTGCGGCTGGAGATCGACGAGCACGCCCAGCACAAGGACGTCTACGAACACACCCTCACCGTGGTCAGCAACGCCGTCGGGTACGAGAAGGACGGCTGCGACTTCATCCTGCGGATGGCCGCGCTCCTGCACGACGTGGGCAAGCCGGCGACCAAGGCGGTCGGCCCGGACGGCCGGGTCAGCTTCCACCACCACGAGGTGGTCGGCGCGCGGCTGACCAAGCAGCGGATGAAGGCGCTGCGGTACCCGAAGGACGTGATCAACCAGGTCGTCTCGCTGGTCGCGCTGCACCTGCGGTTCTACGGGTACGGGCGGGGCGAGTGGACCGACTCGGCCGTCCGGCGGTACATCGCGGACGCCGGTGACCTGTTGCCGAGGCTGCACAGCCTCACCCGGTCCGACTGCACCACCCGCAACCGGCGCAAGGCCCGACAGCTGGCCGAGGACTACGACGCGCTGGAGGAGCGGATCGCCCGGCTGCGCGCCGAGGAGGACCTGGCCCGGGTCCGTCCCGACCTGGACGGCAACGCCATCATGGAACTGCTCGGCGTGCCACCGGGACCCGTGGTGGGTCGGGCCTGGAAACACCTCAAGGAACTGCGGCTGGAACGCGGCCCGCTGAGCCGGGACGAGGCCGAGGCCGAGCTGTGGCGCTGGGCCCGCGACCAGGGCATCGGCGGCTGAACCCTAACGCGCGAGCCGTGTACATCCCGGCATGCGCATGCTTCAGTGGACCCCGGCACGGATGCTGCCAGCGTCGCCCACCGCGCATCGTGGATGGACCCTGCGACGCGCTTTCGACACGGGGGTGTTGCGGATGGATCCAAAAAGGTCACGACGGACGGTCGCGGCCCTGGCCGCGGCCGTCACCGCTGGCGGAGTGGTCGCCCTGGGCGGCGGCACGGCGGTCGCGAACGGACGGCAGACCGATCCGCCGTCGTGGGGACTGGACCGGGTCGACCAGGTGAGCCCGGTGCTGTCCGGGACGTACGACTATCCGGCGACGGCCGGCAACGTCACCGTGTACGTGCTGGACAGCGGCGTCAACATCGCCCATCAGGACTTCGGCGGCCGGGCCAGCCACGGCTACGACTTCGTGGACGACGACGCGGTGGCGGAGGACTGCGCCGGCGGCACGGGTCAGGGCACGCACGTCGCCGGCACGATCGGCGGCACCCGGTACGGGGTGGCCAAGAACGTCAAGTTGGTCGCCGTCCGGGTGCTCGGCTGCGACGGGAGGGGCGACATCGCGGCGGTGATCGCCGGCCTGAACTGGGTGACGACCCACGCGACCGCACCGGCCGTGTTGAACCTGAACTTCGGGCTGACCTGTCAGTCCGCTCCCTGCAACCGGTCGGATCCGGCGCTCGACGCCGCCGTCGAGGGCGCCATCGCGGCCGGGATCACCGTGGTGGCCCCCGCCGGCGACTCGAACTCGGCCGCCTGCGACCAATCGCCGGGCCGGGTGCCGGCGGCGATCACGGTGGGCGCCACCGACAACGTCGACTACCAGGCGTACTTCTCGAACTACGGATCCTGCGTGGACCTCTACGCGCCGGGCGTACACATCGCATCCGACTCCATCGGAAGCCCCACCGCCACCGAGTGCCGGGACGGCACCTCGGTCGCGGCGGCGCACGTGACCGGGGCCGCCGCGCTGCTGCTGGCCGCACACCCGACCTGGAACCCGGCGCAGGTCCGGGACGCCCTGGTCCGCACGGGCCTGTCCGGCGGGGTACACGGCGGGGACGGGTTCCTGCCGCCCGAGGAGCGCGGGGTGAACCGGCTGCTGCATGTCGGTCCCGCGATCCTGGCCAGGAACTCGGTGGCGTTGCGATCGAGCGTCCACGGCGGCGAGTACGTGTCGGCGCAGGCCGCCGGGGCCGGGCCGCTGGTCGCCAACCGCAACACCGCCGGAGCGTGGGAGCGGTTCGACGTGCTGGACCTCGGCGGCGGGTACGTGGCGTTGCGAGCTCTGGTCAACGGCCGGTACGTCTCGGCGGACGGCGCGGGCGCCAAGCCGCTGATCGCGAACCGCACCAACGTGGGAGCCTGGGAGAGGTTCCAGATCGTCGACAACGTCGACGGCAGCTTCGCGGTGCGGGCCGCCATCAACGGCCGGTACGTCCGGGCCGACCTCGCCGGCGGTGCGCCACTGGTCGCGGACAGCACCTCGATCGGGCGGGCCGAGAGCTTCGGCTACCGGGCGCCGGATCCGACCGTCGCCATCAGGGCGGCGGTCAACGGCAGGTGGGTCACTGCGGAGAGCGCCGGGAGCAAGCCGCTGATCGCGCGGGCTACCGAGGTCGGCGCGTGGGAGCGGTTCGAGCTTGTCGACCTGGAACGGCACCTCGTCGGGCTGCGTGCCCGGACGAATGGCCGCTACGTCACCGTCCCGGCTGGTGGCGGATCGCTGGTGGCGAGCGCGTCGACGGCCGGCCTGAACGAACTGTTCTTCAACGCCGGTTACCACCCCAACGGCACTGTGTATCTCGGGGTGGATGGGACCGGGCGGGCCGTGACGGCCGAGTCTGCCGGCGCCAAGCCGCTGGTCGCCAACCGCCCGATCCCGTACGACAACAAGCTGGGCTCCTGGGAGGAGTTCTTTATCGTCCCAGTCTTATAGGGATGTGAACAGTTGACCGGGTTCAACCGAACGGGTGAGCCCGGAGCAGGGTGCTTGCCCCATTATTAGACAACCATCCCTCAGCCGCCGGCCTTGCTGCGCCGGGGCTGCGCAGTCTGCCGTCCATTCTGGACGAGCATCGAAACGGGGAGTTCCTGCATGAATCGTGGCGTATTGCGCCGCACTGCCGCGGCGGCTCTCGCCGTGGCCACCACAACCACCATCGTCGCCGCCGGGTCCGGGTCGCTCGCGATGGCCGCACCCGACCTGCCGCACCCGGTCGGTCCGCACTTCAACGCGCCAGCGCCGTCGGTACACCAGAACGCCACTCCGAGCGCGGCCGGCAAGTCGCTGGCGTCGCGCAAGCCGAGCGTGGTGAAGGACCAATACATCGTCACGCTGAAGGACAAGAAGGCCAGCCCGGCCAAGATCAAATCAACCGCCCAGGCGCTCGTCAAGACGCACGGCGGTACGGTCCGGAAAATCTACGGGCACGCCCTGAGCGGCTACTCCGCGCAGCTGACCGCAGCCCAGGCCAAGAAGCTCGTGGCCAGCCCGGACGTGGCATCGGTGGAGGCGGTCCGGGTGGCCGATCTCAACGACACCCAGAGTAACCCGCCATCGTGGGGGCTGGACCGACTCGACCAGACCACGCCGGTGCTCGACAAGTCGTACACGTACCCATCAACGAACGCCAGCAACGTCACGGCGTATGTCATCGACACCGGTATCAACCTGACACACACCGACTTCGGGGGCCGCGCGAGTTCCGGTTGGGACTTTGTAGACGATGATGCCGACGCTAGCGACCCGTGTATCGGGCATGGCACGCACGTCGCGGGCACCATCGGTGGTGCGAAGTACGGGGTAGCCAAGAACGTGAACCTGGTCGCAGTGCGGATATTCGGTTGCGATGACGAAACCCGTCCTACGAGCGAGCGGGTCGTCGCGGCCATTGACTGGGTCACGGCGCAAGCGGCCAAGCCGGCGGTGGTGAACCTGAGCATCGGCTGGAAGTGTGACCCTGTGCTGGATGCGGAGGGCCGCTTCGATCCCAACGCAGCATGCACAGACGGCCTCGTTCCGGCGGTCGACGAGGCAGTCAGACGCTCCACCGCCACCGGTCTGACGTATGTAATTGCCGCTGGCAACCAGGACGTCAAAGTGCAGTACACGTCGCCGGCGGACGTCTCCGAGGCAATTACTGTAGGCGCGACGGACAACCTGGACTCCAAGGCGATTTTCTCCAACCACGGCTCCGGGGTCGACGTCTTTGCACCGGGTGTGAATATCACCTCCGATTTCATCGGCAGCAACACGGCAACCGCGACGTGGGACGGCACGTCGATGGCTGCGCCCCACGTAGCCGGGGCTGCGGCCCTGGTGTTGGCAGCGCACCCGGCCTACACGCCGCAACAGGTACAGGACGCCATCGTGACCAGCGCCGTTCCCGGGGCCGTGCATGATGTTTATCCGGCCATTGATCCGAACTCGGTTCGGGATGCTGCTCATGGTGCCGCGAACCGGCTACTGCATCTCGGCTCCGTCGCCAACCGGTACTCGGTGGGCGTGCAGGCGTTCGCCAACGGGAAGTTCGTTTCAGCAGAAAGCGCCGGTGCCAAGCCACTGATTGCCCGCAGCGTGACTGCCGGTGCCTGGGAGAAGTTCGACGTGGTGGCACAGAGCGGCGGGTTCGTCGCGCTGAAGTCGAAGGCCAACGGCAAGTGGGTGAGCGCCGACGGCTCGGGCAGCAAGCCGCTGATCGCCAAGGCCAGCTCCGTCGGCGCCTGGGAGAAGTTCACTGTCGTCAACAACGCCGACGGCAGCATCGCCTTCAAGGCGAACGTCAACGGCAAGTACGTGACCGCGGAGAACGGCGGCAGCAAGGCGCTGATCGCCCGCAGCACCAGCATCGGGGCATGGGAGAGGTTCAACTACCTCGCCAAGGACCCGACCATCGCGATCAAGGCCAAGGCCAACGGCAAGTACGTCTCGGCGGACAGCGCCGGCGGCAAGCCGCTGATCGCCCGGGCCACCTCGGTGGGTGTCTGGGAGAAGTTCGACTACATCGACCAGGGCGATGGCTGGTACGGGCTGCGCGCCCAGGTCAACGGCAAGTACGTGACTGCAGAGAGCGGCGGCGCCAAGCCGCTGATCGCCCGGGGCACCTCGATCGGCGACTGGGAGTGGCTGTACAACTGGGACTACAACCCCGACGGGACCCGGTTCATCAGGGCCAACGCGAACTGGAAGGCTGTGACGGCGGAGAACGGTGGCAGCAAGCCGCTGATCGCCAGCCGGAACGTCGCCTGCACCTCGGGTGACTGCTACTGGCCGTACGGGCTTGGCGCCTGGGAGTCGTTCTACTTCGTGGCAGTCTGATCCGACCGTTCCAACCGGCGCCCGCCGAACCCAGCCCGGGTTCGGCGGGCGCCGTCGTCGTTTCAGTGGGTCTCGCGTTTCCGTAGGTTGACCATGATCCGCCGCTCTGTCCGGCCGATCAGCGTACGTCTTGGCCAGCGCGTTCTGTAACAGGTCCTCGACGCTGTGCCGGTCCCCAGCCAGCGCGCACGCCACCCGGAACAGCGCGTCGCCCCGCTCGGCCACGAACGCGGTGAACTCTCGGTCGACTGCCTGCCGCACAACTCCACCTCCCGGTAGTTCTGACGCCGGCCGGCGGGGATCCCTTGCCTGTCTGCCGAGAATTTTCGCGGCTCTGACACGGGTTAGATCCGCCCGGCGATGTGCGGGCCGGCCGTACCTCGAACCTGCCCGGTCGCACGGAACCCGGACCTGCCGGTCGCGTGCGGCCGGTCGACGGTTCGACGGTTCGTCAGACCGGCGGGGGACAATGGGGGGATGGACTGG
Source organism: Plantactinospora sp. A48 (assembly GCF_055793945.1). Classification (NCBI taxonomy): domain Bacteria; kingdom Bacillati; phylum Actinomycetota; class Actinomycetes; order Micromonosporales; family Micromonosporaceae; genus Plantactinospora; species Plantactinospora sp. A48. The sequence continues at coordinate 69,429 of NZ_JBTIXF010000014.1, forward strand.
GCCGTGCTCGACTCACCGATAGGGGAGTTCTCCATCGCCGCCGACGACGCGGGCGTACGCGCCGCGCACTTCGGCCGGGTGGACGGTGCCGTCACCGACCCGACCGATCCCGGGCTGCGCGCCGCGCTGGCCGAGTTGCGGGCGTACTTCGCGGGTGAGTTGACCGACTTCACCGTGCCGGTCGCGGTGTCCCAGGGTTCCGACTTCGAACGCGCGGTCTGGCGGGAGATGACGCTCATCCCGTACGGCGAGACCCGCACCTACGGCGCGGTGGCGGCCCGGGTCGGGGAGCCGGACGCGGCCCGCGCCGTCGGGGTGGCCTGTAACCGCAACCCGCTACCGGTGATCGTGCCCTGCCACCGGATCGTCGGGGCCGGCGGAAAACTGGTCGGGTTCGGCGGTGGCCTGGACCGCAAGCGTCGGCTGCTGGAATTGGAGGCGGGGGTGGCATTCCGGCTTGCCTGGACTTGACGGATCGTGAGTGGCGGGTGGATTGAGGAGCGTGCCCCTGCCCGGCACGCTTCGCCGGTCGGGCGAAAGGCCAGCCGGGAGAACTCCGGCGGCCAACAGTGCCGCAGCTCGGCTAAGTGTCACCAGCCGCAGCGCGGCGCGGGCAGGCCGGGCGCCGCGAGCAGTTTGGCCCGCAACGCGGCCGGTCGGATCCGGCGGATCGGCCGCCAGCGGAAGCCGGTCACCTCACCTGGCTGCGCGGTGAGGGCGACCGTCGCAGGCACCGTGAAGGCGAAGCAGGCGTCGAAGTGCCAGTGTCCGGGCTCGTTCCGAGCGGGATTGTCCGGGATCCGGTGTACGTCGAAGTCGAGCGGCAGCGCGTCCAGGGGCCTGGGTAGCTCGGCCGGTATCCCGGTCTCCTCAGCGACCTCCCGTAGGGCAGCGGCCGTCAGATTGGCGTCCGCCGGTTCCAGGTGTCCACCGGGCGGCAACCAGCGGTCCAGGGTGGCGTGCCGGATCAGGAGCACCCGTCGACGCGGGTCGACCAGTAGCGCCGAGCAGGTGAGGTGACCGGTGAAGGTGTTCCGCGCGGTGATGTCAGCGGGCCGATCCAGGGCGGCGAGTAGCGGTGCCAGCCGGGGCCGCTCGGCGGGATATCGGTCGAGATAGGCGGCCACGGTCCGGGACACCTCGGTTGGTGAGATCATCCCGTCCAGTGTGCCGACGGGCGGGTGCCGGACGTGCCGAGGGCCGGGTCCAGTCGGACCCGGCCCTCGGCGGTGGCTCAGCCGTGAATCAGCGGCGGTGGTTCAGCGCTCGATCTTGCCGGCGATGAAGTCCTCGACGGCCTGGTGGGCGTCGTGGTCGGCGTACTGCTCCGGCGGCGACTTCATGAAGTACGACGACGCGGAGAGGATCGGGCCGCCGATCTTGCGGTCCAGCGCGATCTTCGCGGCGCGCACGGCGTCGATGATGACACCGGCCGAGTTCGGCGAGTCCCACACCTCGAGCTTCAGCTCGGCGTTGAGCGGCGCGTCACCGAAGTTGCGACCCTCCAGGCGGATGTACGCCCACTTGCGGTCGTCCAGCCACGGCACGTGGTCCGACGGGCCGATGTGCACGTCGCCCTTGGCGATCTCGTGCGGGATCTGCGAGGTGACCGACTGGGTCTTCGAGATCTTCTTGGAGACCAGCCGGGTGCGCTCCAGCATGTTCATGAAGTCCATGTTGCCGCCGAAGTTGAGCTGGTACGTGCGCAGCAGCTCGACACCGCGGTCCTCGAACAGCTTCGCCAGCGCCCGGTGCACGATGGTGGCGCCGACCTGGCTCTTGATGTCGTCGCCGACGATCGGCAGGCCGGCGTCGGTGAACTTCTGCGCCCACACCGGGTCGGAGGCGATGAAGACCGGCAGGGCGTTGACGAACGCGCAGCCCGCGTCGATGGCGGCCTGGGCGTAGAACTTGTCCGCCTCCTCGGAGCCGACCGGGAGGTAGGAGACCACCACGTCGACCTGGGCGTCGCGCAGGGCCTGCGCCACGTCCACCGGCTCGGCGCCGGACTCCTCGATGATCTCGCGGTAGTACTGTCCGAGACCGTCGTGGGTCGGGCCGCGCTGCACGGTCACGCCGGTCGGCGGTACGTCGCACAGCTTGATGGTGTTGTTCTCGCTGGCGACGATGGCCTCGGCGAGGTCCATGCCGACCTTCTTGGCGTCCACGTCGAACGCCGCGACGAACTGCACGTCGGAGACGTGGTAGTCGCCGAACTTGACGTGCATCAAACCGGGGACGCGGTCGTTCGGATCGGCGTTGCGGTAGTACTCCACGCCCTGCACGAGGGACGAGGCGCAGTTTCCGACACCGACGATGGCGACGCGGACGGAGCCCATCGAGGTTGCCTCCTTCTTGTCAGTCACGGCCGCTCCTGCTCCTTCGCGCCTGCGCCGGGCGGAGTCGGGCTGTCTTCGTGGTGTTTTTCGCGGGCGTCCGGGGCCCGGCCGGAGCGCTCGTTGGCGATGAGCTCCTCCAGCCAGCGCACCTCGCGCTCGCAGGCATCCAGGCCATGCCGCTGCAACTCCAGCGTGTACGCGTCGAGCCGGGAAGCCGCCCGGCCCAGCACGTCCCGCAGTCCTTCGCGGCGTTCCTCGATCTTGCGGCGGCGACCCTCCAGGATGCGGAGGCGGGTCGCCTGATCGGTCCGGGCGAAGAACGCGAAGTGGACACCGAAACCGGCGTCGTCGTACGTCTCCGGACCGGCCTGGCCGAGCAGTTCGGCGAAGCGTTCCTTGCCCTCGGCTGTGATTTTGTAGACCACCCGACCGCGTCGGGTGGTGAGCACCGGCACCTCGTCCGGACTCGCCGGCGGGGTGTCGGTCGCCTCGGTTATCAGACCGTCCGACTGGAGCCGGCGCAGTGTGGGGTAGAGCGACCCGTAGCTGATCGCCGCCCGGATGGCACCGAGCTTGGCGGTCAGCTCCTTGCGCAGCTCATAGCCGTGCATCGGCGACTCCTGGAGGAGTCCGAGGATGGCGAGCTCCAGCATCGCTCTCCCTCCTCCACCGTCCGGAATACCCCTGATGCTGCCGTGGTAACCCGGGCGATGTATCGGCCCGATACATCGCACCGTAACGGGGATCGCCGCCCAGGGCAAATCCCATCTCCGCATGGAAGTGGCCACGCACTGTGACGATGGTCGCCTCGCTCGGCCGGACCGCGTACCCTGGCGCGCATGCGTACGCAGCGCCAGGTGGTGGACTACTCGCTTCAGAAGCGAGCGCTGCTGCGTGCCGTGCTGTCCGGGCGGGTCGGGACGTACGAGGTGTGCGACGCCTCGCCGTACCTGAAGAATGCTGCTCGCTTCCACGGTGAGTCCACCGAGAAGCTCTGTCCGATCTGCCAGCGGGAGAACCTGACCCACGTCCACTACATCTATGGCGACGAACTCAAGCAGTCGGCCGGGCAGGCCCGCACGCTGGCCGAGCTGTCGGCCCTGGCGATGACGCTGCGTGAGTTCCAGGTCTTCGTGGTGGAGGTGTGCCGCGCGTGTGACTGGAACCATCTCGTCGAGCAGTACCTGCTCGGCCGGGACGGTCTGGGCGCGGATCCCGCGGACGAACCACTGGCCGACGCCGCGGGTGGCGGCGCTCCGGTGCGGAACGGTACGGCTTCCCGGCGACGACGTGAGGCACAACGGTGACCAACGGTTTCCCGGTTGAGCCCGTCGGGCTGCACAGGCCAGGAGATCATGGTCCGCAACTTGGCGGACATGTCCGGAAAATTGGTATTGCTCCACGCCATCGCCAAATCGGCGGCGGTGTTCGGCGTGGTCCAACTCACGGCAACCCGGTGGCGGTTTCTCCATTCGCCACCGCGACCGGCAGGGTGTGAAGAATGAACTCGTACGGCGATCCCGGTTCCGCGCGCGGTTGGGGCCACGACGGCTCCGACGGTGAGTCTCCTCCGGCCGACGCGCGGTGGCTCTCCACCGGCGACCCGGGAAATGACGCCGGTGGTTCGGCGCGGCATGGCGGTGGCGCGGGCTCCGCACCCAGCGGCCGGGCCTCGGTCGGCGGTGCCAGCGGATCGGCTTCGGTCGGCGGCTCCCCGGCCGGCTCGGCGTCGGCCGGTCGGGCCCGGGTGGGCCGGGCGTCGGTACCCGGTCCCGTCTCGCCGGCTCCCGGCTCCGTCTCGCCGGCTCCCAGCGGTGGCGCGGGCTACGGCGGCTCGGGCTACGGGTCCGACCGTGGCGGTGCCGGCGGCTACGGCGGCAGCGGGTCCGGTCGGGCCAGTGCGGGCCGGGCCTCGGTTGGCTCAGCCTCGGTTGGCTCAGCCTCGGTTGGCTCGGCTTCGGTCGGTGGGTCAGCGGGCCGTGCCTCGGTCAGCGGAGCCCCTGCCGGCGCGGGTCGCGCGACGGTCGCCCGAGCCTCGGCCCGGCCGGTCTCCCCGGCGGGCTACGGGCCGGCCGGGGCGGGCCCGGGCGGACCGAACGGTCCCGACGGCCCAGGTGGCCCCGGATCCGACGGCCCCGGGCGGGGCGGCCGGAACAGCGCAGCGGCGCTGCGGGCCCGTAAGCGCAAGCGGCTCAACTGGATCATCGCGTCGTTCGCCGTCTTCATCATGCTGGCCGGGCTCGGCGTGGTGGTCGGCACCTACTACTCCACCACCGTGGTGCTGCCGCAGGACGTCAAGATCCCGCTGCCCACCACGGTGCTGGCCTCGGACAACAAGACGGTCCTCGCCCGGCTGGGCGAGGAGAACCGGGTGATCGTCCCGATCAGCCAGATCCCGCCGTTCGTTCAGCACGAGGTCGCCTCGGCCGAGGACCGGAAGTTCTACGAGCACTCCGGGGTGGACTACGTCGGCATCGCCCGGGCCGCCTGGAACAACTTCACCGGTGGCGACAAGCAGGGTGCCTCCACGATCACCCAGCAGTACGCCCGGAACGCCTACAAGGGGCTCCAGGACGACACGTACACCCGGAAGGTCAAGGAGGCGATCATGGCCTCCAAGCTGAACGACAAGTACAGCAAAGACGAAATCATGCAGCACTACCTGAACACGATCTACTTCGGTCGGGGTGCGTACGGGATCGAGGCCGCCGCGCAGGCGTACTTCCAGAAGCCGGTCAGCAAGCTCAACATCGCCGAGGGTGCCGTGCTGGCCGCGGTCATCAAACAGCCGACCGTGAGTCCCACGCACAAGGGCTTCGACCCGGCGAACAACCCGCAGGACGCCCTTGACCGCTGGAACTACGTGCTTGACGGCATGATCGAGAAGAATTGGATGAAGCCCGAGGAGCGGCCCACCAAGTACCCGGCGGTCAAGAAGCCGAGGAACGCGGACGGGCTGGTGGGGCTGAACACCCCGCGCGGCAACGTGGTCAACTACGTGGTGGCCGAGTTGAAGCAGATGGGCATCTGCGTGGACAAGGACGACGGCTCCGGCAAGATGACCTGCAAGGATGCCCTCGACAATGGTGGCCTCAAGATCAAGACCACCATCGACCCGAAGCTGCAGCAGGACGCCGAGGACACCGCACGCCGGGCGAACAAGGGCTCCGAGGTCGCCAACGAGCGCAAGAACATCATGGCGGCGCTGGTCTCGATCGACCCGCGCAACGGGCGGGTGCTGGCCTACTACGGCGGCGACGACGGGACCGGGACCGACTTCGCCGGCATCAACCACGAAGCCGACGGCTCGCTGTCGGGTGGTCATCCACCCGGTTCGTCGTTCAAGATCTACACGCTGGCCGCGGCGATCGACAACGGCATCTCCACGGACTCGCACTGGGACGCCACCGACTACAAGCCGGCGGGCTCGAAGTTCGCGATCCGTAATGGCACCGCCGGCAACAAGCCGAGCTGCCCGAACGGTGGCAAGTACTGCACCCTGGAATACGCGACGCTGAAGTCGTACAACGTGCCGTTCTACAAGATCTCCGAGAAGGTCGGCGCGGACAAGGTGCTCGGGATGGCCAAGGCCGCCGGTATCGGAACCATGTGGGCGGTGGACAGCAAGAATCGGCAGCAGATGATCGATGTCACCAAGACCGACCCGAAGCAGGCGGCCACCACCAAGTCGGGCTGCGAGGGCGACCACGGCTGCCTGCTCGACAACCACATCGGTTTCGGCCAGTACCCGATCACGGTGCTCGACCATGCCAACGGGGTCGCCACCATCGCCAACCGGGGCAAGTACAACAAGGCGCACTTCGTGATCTCGGTGGACCGGCAGGACCCGGACACCGGCGAGTGGTCGAAGGTCGGCGGCGAGCAGTTGAAGCCGCGGCAGGTGATCCGGCCCGAGGTCACCGACGACGTCACGAAGGTGCTGCAGAAGTACCCGGCATCCGTGCACCACACCCTGGCGAACGGCCGGCCGGCCGCGTCCAAGACCGGCACCTGGGAACTCAACGAGACGAGCCGGCACAACGCGCACGCCTGGATGATCGGTTACACCCCGCAACTCGCAACGGCGGTCTGGGTCGGCAACGGCGGCAAGACGCAGACGGCCCTGATCAACGAGCGCGGTAGCGACATGTACGGCGCCGACCTTCCCGGCGACATCTGGGAGCGGTACATGGACACCGCGCTCAAGGGCACCGAGGAAGTGTCGTTCCACGCCCCGGCCAACCTGGGTGAGGACAAGGGCGACGGCGTCAAGCCGGTGGAGCCACCGCCGCCGCCGGTCTGCCCGGACCCGACTCACCCGGACCCGACCAACCCGGCCTGCCTGCCGTTCATCAACCCGGGCAATCAGTTCCCGAACAATCCCAACGGCGGGAACGGCGGTCCGGGCGGTCCCGGTGGCGGTCCCGGCGGTCCCAACGGCGGTGCCGGCGGCGGGGTGCTGCCCGGCGAGACACAGCGGCCCGCTGGATAGCGGAGCAGCTGGGCGACGCTGACGTCGGGCCGGTCACCTCGGTGACCGGCCCGACGTTTCGGTGGGTCGGCACCCGGAACCTTCGCGGTGCGAACCCGCCGTCGGGCTCCGCGATCGGTCCACTCAGCGAACTTGAGCCGTCCGGATGCGGACGAACCACCATCCGATGAGGCAGGATTCCTGTCTATGAGTCCGCTGTCCGAGGCCGACGTCGAGCGGCCAGACCACGTCGACCACCCGTCCCGGTCCGACGGCTTCGTCCGTGGCCTCTCCCAGGCGCTCGGTGGGCCGCTCGGCGAACACGCCAAACCGCCCGCCGGTCGCAAGGTCGACCGGTTCTGGACCGCCGCCCGCATCGTGCTGGCGCTGGCCTGTCTCGTCCTGGCGCTGCACTGGGTGCAGAAGTCGCCGTGCCAGAACGGTGCGTGGCAGAACAACGTCCAGTACAAGTCGTTCTGCTACACGGACGTGCTGGCGCTGTACTACGCCGAGGGCCTGAACGAGGGCAAGGTGCCCTACCGGGACCACCCGGTCGAGTACCCGGTCGTCACCGGATACTTCATGGGTGCGCTCGGCCTGCCGGTACACGCCCTCGGGGTGGACCGGCCGTCGATCAACCAGGGCCAGTGGTTCTACAACCTGAACGCCCTGGTCCTGTGCGCCCTGGCGGTGGGCACCGTGGGGGTGATCCTCGCCCTGCGCCGCCGCCGACCCTGGGACGCGGCGATGTTCGCGCTCTCCCCTGCGCTGCTGGTCACCGCGACCGTCAACTGGGACCTGCTGGCGATCGGGCTCTGCGCGTTCGGCCTGTACGCCTGGGCCAAGCGACGACCGGTGACCGCCGGCATCCTGCTCGGGTTGGCCGGGGCGGCGAAACTCTGGCCGATCTTCCTGATCGGACCCATCGTGGTGCTCGCGGTGCGCGCGGCCCGGCTGCGGCCCGCCCTGATCACCGCGGGCGCGGCGGTGGTGACCGCGGTGGCGGTCAACCTGCCGATCTACGTCCTCTACCACGAGAACTGGCGGCGGTTCTTCGACCTGAGCCAGGAGCGGGCGGTGGACTGGGGCACCTTCTGGTACATCGGCCGGTACCTGGACGGGAAGTGGCGCACCGGCCAGCCCGGCAACCAGGGGCCGTTCCAGTGGCTCAGCGGACACATCCCGAACCTCAACACCGTGTCGTACGCGCTGTTCGGCGCGGCCTGCGTGGGCGTCGTGGTGCTGACTTTCGCCGCGCCGCGCCGGCCCCGGCTCGGCCAGGTGGCCTTCCTGGTGGTGGCCGCCTTCCTGATCTTCAGCAAGGTCTGGTCGCAGCAGTTCAACCTCTGGCTGCTGCCGCTGGCGGTGCTGGCCCGGCCACGCTGGGGAGCGTTCCTCGCCTGGCAGGCCGCCGAGGTCTGCTACTTCGTGGCCTTCTACGGCGAGCTGCTGGGCACCTCGACCGGCACCCCGGTGTTCCCGGAGGGCGTCTTCGTGCTGGCCTCGGCGCTGCGCCTGATCACCGTGGTCGTGCTGTGCGGGTACGTGATCCGGGATGTCCTGCACCCCGAGCAGGACGCGGTCCGGGAAACCTACGAGGACGATCCGGACGGCGGTGTCCTGGACGGCGCCCCGGACGCGACCTGGTTGTCCAACCGCGACGAGGCTCAGCCCGCCACCTTGGCGCCGACCCCGGCCTGACGGGCTGCGACTCCGGACTGCGGTGAAACCTTCGCGCGTCGGAGCCGGCCCGGTTTGGCCGTGGTGTGGTCACCGGGCCGGATCCGGCGGACGAGTGCTGTTCGGGTTCATGGCTGGTGGGTAGCTTGGTGGTGTGCGAAGAAGCTGGAGTCTGAGCTGGCTGCTGCTGGCGTGCGGCGTGGTCGTGGCGACCACGCTGAGCGCTACCGGTTCCCCCATGTTCGGCGGTGTTGAGCTCCTGGTCTTCGTGCTGCTCGCGGGCCTGATGTCGCCGCTGCTCTTTCCGCGCTCTGTGGGGACCGCCGAGGCACAGCGCCGAAGTGTGGCCGAAGGCCGTCCGGTCGTCTACTGGCGGCCCGGCTGCAACTACTGCCTGCGCCTGCGGTTCCGCCTTGGTCGGGACGCGCGGCGCGCGTACTGGATCAACATCTGGACCGACCCGGCCGGCGCGGCGACGGTGCGAGCGGCGGCCGGGGGGAACGAGACCGTGCCGACCGTCGTGGTGAACGGCACGCCGCATGTCAATCCCGACCCGGGCTGGGTGCGTGAGCGGTTACGGTCAGGGACCGAGTGAGGTGGTACCGAGATTGACGAGCTCGACTCCTTCGCCGGGCGGCGGGACTTCGGCCGATGGGTGGCCTGCTCAGAAGCGGTAGACGACGACTTCGCCCACGTCCTCGCGCTGGATGCCGAGGGAGTCCACCGGCAGGTCGATGGTGGCCTGCCACGGCGTGCCGCCGACCCGGTCGCGGAGCATCACCACGGTGTGTACCCCCATGCCACGCAGGTAGTTGACGCTGTTCGGGTCGGGGAAGGTGGCGGTCACCTGCCGGACCTCGGCCACGGTCTGCGGAACGAAGCCACTGCTCCCGTTGACCACGTCCTGGAACTTGGTGGTCGACCACAGCATCACGTGCTGGTCGTTCGACTGGTCACTGGGCAGCACCAGCATCGGCCCGTCCAGGGTGCGGAACGCGGCCGGCTGGGTCGGGACGAGCGGATGCGGCGTGACGTTCAGCCCTTCGACCAGGACCAGCGCCAGCGGCACCAGCGTGACCAGCCGCAGCCACGGACCCGGCCACGGCGGGATCCGCTTGGACGCCAGCTCCCAGACCCGTACGGACAGCGCGCTCACCGCACCGGCGGAGAGGATGCCCAGTAGCAGGGTGGTCCACAGCGCCAGCCGGCCGGGCGTACGCAGCCCGTCCCAGCCGGGCAGGTGCTCGAACAGCGGTACGTAGGTGTACTTGCCGCCCTCGAACTTCGTGCCCATCGACAGGAGCATCGCCAGAATCGTGCCGGCGGCCAGCAGCAGCCGCTGGCGCAGCGTCCAGATCGAGAACACCAGACCGGCCAGGGCCAGCCCGTACAGCATGAAGCCCGGCAGCAGCGTCATCTCCGGATGCCACGGCAGCGCGGCCCGGGCCTGCTCGTGGGCCGTGCCCCAGATCCGCGACTCGGCGGGGGCCACGAAGAACCCGTCCGCCGGTGGTGAGAAGAAGTCCACCTCGGCCAGCGACCGCTTCGCGTACGGGTGCAGCTCGGCGACCTTGAAGAACGGGACGGACATGAGCGCGCCGGTGGCCGCGAAGACCAGGCCGCCGCCCAGGTCGGCCAGCAGCAGTCGCCAACCGAACGGCCGCCGGCCCGCGCCGGTGAAGCGCCGCACGTACCAGACGACGACCGTGACCAGCGCGATCGCCCCCAGAAGGTACGCGAACGGCAGGCCGACGCCGAAGCCGATGGTGATCTGCCAGCTCGCCACCAGCCACCCGGTCAATGCCCACCCGGCGTGCCGGCGTTCCGGCCGGTAGCCGTACCGCAGCGACCAGCCGTGGCCCCGGGCCAACAGCGCCAGGGCCAGCGGGATGCCACCGTTGGAGATGATGTGCAGGTGGCCGGTCTGCGCCAGCAGCCACGGGGCGTAGGTGTAGCTGACCCCGGCCACCGCCGAACCGACCCGGCCGGCGCCCAGTTGACGGGCCAGCGCGTACGCCCCGAACGTCGCCAGCGCGTGGGCGAACACGAAGACGATGTTGTAGCGCAGGACGGCGGCGACCGGTCCGGTGCCGAGCATGCCCGCCGGGGCGTACCCGAGAAGGGTGTCGGAGAAGGCGAAGCTCCACGGCTCCGGATAGAACGTGTTCGAGTGCCAGAGCTGCCCCGGGTTGGTCAGCAGGGCATGCCCCGACCACGCCATCTGCCAGGCCTGGAGGGTCGGGTCCCAGACGTCCTGCGGGATGGTGTGCATCGGGTAGCGCAGGGTCGGCCAGGTCATCAGCACCGCGAGCACCGCGCTGGCGAGTGCGGCCAGGGTCCACTCGTGACCGAGGAAGCGCACCACCGCCCGCCCGACCCGCTGGGCCCGACCCGGTGTCGACTCGCCGGCCGGGGCGAAGGCCGTCCACCGGTCCGAGCCGTCCCCGTCGGCCGACTCGGCCTTGCTCGTGGTGTCCGGGGCCTTGTCCCCGGTGGCCGTCTCGGCGGGCTCGGCGCTCTCCGGACCGGTGGCGGTCCCTTCGCCGGTCGGCTCGTCGGCCGCGGCCGGGCTCTCTGGGTCGGTCGCCGGGCTCTCCGGGCCGGCCGCGGCCGGGCTCTCCGGGTCGGTCGTGGGGCCCTTGGGGTCGGCGGCCGTCGCGCCGGTTGTCACAGGGGTGACCGCCTCGGTGTCCGGCGTCGGGGGCGTACCCCCGGTGGTGCCGTGGGGGTCGGTGGCCGCGGGTTGCGATGGCGTGCCGCCGGTCGCGGGTTGCGACGGCGTGTTGCTGGCCGCCGTGGGTTGCGATGGTGTGCCGCCGGTCGTGGGCTGCGATCCCGGCGTGCCGCTCTGGGCGTTCGACTGGTCGGTGCTCATGTCGCCCTACCGACCGGCTCGCGCGCGCAGCAGGGCGATGTCGGCGCGTTGCCCCTCGACGCCGCCCGGCGTCTCCACCACCACGGGGGCGTCGGCGGCCCGGATCGCGGCCACCACCAGATCCGGGTCGATCTTGCCGTTGCCGAAGTTGTCGTGTCGGTCGCGCCCGGAGTCGAACCCGTCCTTCGAGTCGTTGGCGTGGATGAGGTCGATGCGACCGGTGATCGCCTTGACCCGGTCGACGATGCCGAGCAGTTCCTCACCCCCGGCGTGCGCGTGACAGGTGTCGAGGCAGAAACCCACGTCGTACTCGCCCACGGCGTCCCACAACCGGGCCAGGTTGTCGAACCGCCGGGCGCAGGCGTTGTCGCCGCCGGCCGTGTTCTCGATCAGTACCGGGGTGGCGAAACCACCGGACTCGGCCGCGTACGCGAAGGTCTTGCGCCAGTTGTCGATGCCGGTGGCCAGGTCGTCACCCGCGTTGACGTGACCGCCGTGCACGATCAGCCCCTTGGCTCCCACCGTGGCCGCGGCCGTCGCGTGGGTCACCAGCAGCTTGCGGCTCGGGATCCGGATCCGGTTGTTCAGGGTCGCCACGTTGATCACGTAGGGCGCGTGCACATAGACGTCGATGTCAGCGGCCCGCAGCCGATCCGCGTCGGGGTGCGGCTGGGGCGCCTTCCAGCCCTGGGGATCAGCCAGGAAGAACTGGACCGTCTCGGCCTCGCGGGCCGCGGCTGCGGCCAGCGGGTCGGTCGCGTCGACGTGAGCTCCGATACGCATGGAGGCGAGCCTACGTCCCGGGACCGACGAGCGGGATGCGGCAGCCGGGGTGGATTTGCGCGCCGCACAGCGTCACTGGCGTGCCGAAGTGTCGTTGACCGAGGTGAGATGGCATCGAGGACCATCCGTACGGTTCGCCGTCGACCCGTCGGTCGAAAGCGGAAGCCCAACCAAAAATTCGGGCGATTGCCACTCAAGCCCTAAATCATGCTATCTTGGCCATAGATAAGTAAACACCAGCTCCGCGGGGCGCCGACCGTCCAACCTCATCGGTGTGGTCGTTCCTCCCCAGGTCCCACCCAAGGAATGCGGATGGGGGCGCCCCGCGGCCCAGCGCCGTCCGCCGCCGCGGATCGGTCGCCCGGACCCCCTTCCGCGCCCGCGGGAGGGGGTCCGTCGTGCCGGAGGACCGCGCCCCAGCGCGACCGGACGGTCGCGAGAGCGGATCCGTCCCCGCTCCCGTCGGTCACGAATCGGGACTCGTCACGCCAGGACCGCACCTGCGGCTGGCGTCCGGCGCCGGGCCGGCTATCCTGGTCAGGTTGTCCACGTGCCGGCGCGAATCGTCGGCCTGGCCAACGACGCACGACCTCCTGCCACGGAAGGACCGTGGCCGCATAGCCCACAGGAGGTGAGAAAGTCTTGCGTCACTACGAGATCATGGTGATCCTCGACCCCAGCCTCGAGGAACGCACCGTCGCCCCGTCGCTCGACACGTACCTGAACGTGATCCGGACCGCGGGTGGCTCGGTGGAGAAGCTCGACGTGTGGGGCCGCCGGCGCCTCGCGTACGAGATCGAAAAGAAGGCCGAGGGCATCTACGCCGTCATCGACCTCCAGGCATCGCCGGAGGCGGTGGCCGAGCTGGACCGGCAGCTGCGACTCAACGAGTCGGTGCTGCGTACCAAGGTCATCCGTCCGGAGACGCGCTGAGCGCGTAGCCCGGGTCCGCCCGGATCAAACCGCGTCCTCTCTGTCACAGGGCTCTGGCAGCCTTGCTGACGAGACAGATGCGTGCGCGAGGAGATGGTCATGGCAGGAGACACCACCATCACGGTCATCGGCAACCTGACCGACGACCCCGAGTTGCGTTTCACCCCCTCCGGCGCGGCCGTCGCCAAGTTCCGGGTCGCGTCGACGCCCCGGTTCATGGACAAGGCCTCCGGGGAGTGGAAGGACGGCGAGCCGCTCTTCCTCGCCTGCACCGTCTGGCGGCAGGCGGCCGAACACGTGGCCGAGTCGCTCCAGCGGGGCGCCCGGGTGATCGTGTCGGGCCGGCTGCGTCAGCGGTCGTACGAGACCCGCGAGGGTGAGAAGCGTACGGTCATCGAGCTTGAGGTCGACGAGATCGGCCCGTCGCTGCGGTACGCCACCGCCAAGGTGCAGAAGATGTCGCGCTCCGGCGGGGGCGGTGGCGGATTCGGTGCCTCCAACGGTGGCGGTGGTGGCGGTGGTGGTGGTCAGAGCCGCGGCGGCGGGAACTTCGACGACCCGTGGGCCACGGCCGCACCCTCCTCCTCGGGCTCCGGCGGCAACTTCGACGAAGAGCCCCCGTTCTGATGGCGCCGCCGAGGCGTCGAGATCTCAAACCAGGAGCAAGAGCAATGGCAAAGGCTGCGGCACTTCGCAAGCCGAAGAAGAAGGTGAACCCGCTCGACAAGGACGGGATCACCTACATCGACTACAAGGACACCGCGCTGCTGCGCAAGTTCATCTCCGACCGCGGCAAGATCCGCGCTCGGCGGGTGACCGGGGTTACCTCCCAGCAGCAGCGGCAGATCGCCCGCGCGGTCAAGAACGCCCGCGAGATGGCGCTGCTGCCGTACACGGCCACGGCACGCTGAGAGGGGGCACCGCGATGAAGATCATCCTTACCCAGGAGGTGTCCGGCCTCGGTGAGCCGGGCGACGTCGTCGAGGTCAAGAACGGCTACGGCCGTAACTACCTGCTGCCGCAGGGCTTCGCGATCGGCTGGACCAAGGGCGCCGAGAAGCAGGTCAGCGTGATCAAGCGGGCCCGCTCGGCCCGTGAGGTGCGCAACCTCGACCACGCGAACGAGCTCAAGGGCCAGATCGAGGGCCTGAAGGTCAACCTCTCCGCCCGGGCGGGCGACGGCGGTCGGCTCTTCGGCTCGGTCACTCCGGCCGAGGTCGTGGCCGCGGTGAAGGCCGCCGGAGGTCCGGTCCTGGACCGTCGTCGGCTGGAGATGCCCAGCCACATCAAGGCGGTCGGGTCGTACGCCGTGCGGGTCCGGCTGCACCCGGAGGTCAGCGCGCGTTTCGACCTCAACGTGGTGCCGGGCAAGTAGGCACTCGGCAACCCGAGCGGGGGTGTCGCGCCGACCGGCGCGGCGCCCCCGCTTCGCTGTCTCGGGGCGGGTCAGCCGGTGCCGCTGAGTGCCGTGAACAACACCGTGGACAGTCCGCCGCCCAGGACGGCGGCGGCCAGCCCCACCGTGACCGAGCGCCAGGCGCCACTGGCCCGGCGCAGCAGGATGGCCACCACCAGGCTGGCCAGCAGCGCCGCCCCGAACTGCGGCACACCGTCGACCAGCGAGAGCAGAGCGTGCGTCCGGGGTGACTGGCAGCCGCCCCCGGTCACGTCGGTCACGCAGCCCGTCGGCACCCGCCCGTCGAGCGTCGCCAACCAGCCCAGCAGCACCAGGACCGGCAGCGCGTACCAGGCCGTCGTGTAGAGCAGCGCGGCCGGCAGGGTGCCACGGTCGACCTCCAGGAACAGATCGCGATCCAGCCGGGCCGCGGGCAGTTGGCTCAGGCCACCGGGCGCGGTGCGCCAGCGGTCCGCCGGAGCCTCGCCGTACCGCATCGGGGTGGCCCCCGGGCCGCGTCCGGCGCCGGTTCGCCGGGCCGACGCGCCGGTCGTCGCCCGCCGGGAAGCGGTGCCGGCCGTCCCGCCCTGGCGAGTGGTGCCGGCCGTCCCGCGTCGAGCCGGGACCTCGATGATGCCGGTGTCGGCCGAAGCGAAGGTCCGGGGTTCGACCACCGGCGGGGATCCCAGGCCGGGGCGGGGATAGCCCACAACGGGGGAACTCGGCGCCGAGGCCGGGGTGTCCATCCAGCGCGGATCGTCACCGGCGAGACGGGTGCCGGACCAGAAGGTCTCCCGCCGGCCGTACCGCTGACCGGCCGCACCGTCCGCGGTACCGCCGGCCGCCGTACCGCGTTCCGATGTCCCGGTGGATGTCCCGGTGGAGGGCTCGTCGGAGCGCACCACGGCCCGCCCTCGGGCGGGCGGATCGTCCCGCTGGACGGTATCGGCGAAGCCACCGGCGTCCCGATCCCAGCGGCCGATGCTGGTCGAGGTGTCGTCGGGCCGCGCCCACGGATCGACCGGCGGCGTCCGTTCCCAGTCCGGCGCGGCCTCGCGGTCCGGCCCGGACCTGGTGGACCGCTGCCAACCCGACCCGCCGGTCGAGCGCCCCCAGGCACCGGTGTCGGTGGAAGTCGAGCGCCCCCAGGCGCCGGCGTCGGTGGAACGGGCCGACCAACCGCCGGTGTTGGTGTTCTCCTCCCAGTGGGGGCCGCCCGCCCGCCCCCACCCCCCGGTGCTGGTCGGGTCGTCCCAACTCGCCGGTTCGGCCGCCGGCTGCGGCCGGTTCTCCGGGGCCGCCGGCAGGGCACGGTGCGCGCCACCCTGGTCGTCGTCGTCGCGGGCCCGGCGGCGCCCGACGCTCCGATCGGCCGGCCGGACCTCCTGGTACGACCAGCCGGGCCCACCCGGCGACGTCGGTTCCCGCCCGGTCGTCCGGCGCCGCTCCCCGTCGTCCCAGCCACCGGCCTCGGTGACCCGGCTCTCGGTGACCCGGCGCCAACCGGTGGTGGTCTCGGTGACCTGCCAGCGGGCGCGGGAACCCGGTGCCGGATCCTCGGTCGGCTCCTGCCGGTGACGCCCGGCGCCACGCGGTGGGGCGCTCTGAGTGGTCTCGGTGGTTTCCCTGGCCCAGGCCGGGACGTACCGGTCGGCGGGGTGGACGCCCCGCCGGGACGCCGGGTGGCCGTCGTCATCGCCGGTGCCCGCGTACGATCCACCGTCCCAGGCGTCGCTGCGCCGGCGCACCCGCCGGGCGAGTTCGCCGCTCCCCCAGTCCCGGTTGTCCACGGCCGGAGAATTCCCTTTCCGGGATCGTCACTGTGCAATCAACTGTCGGCCAGAGTTCTCGGCGTCGATGGTACGGCACACCCGGGGCAACCTGCCGAGGGTACTTTTCTCATCCACAGGCTGGGGATTGCATAAGCCCAGCTCAGAGCGTTATCTGGCGCGAATCCCCAAGAGATATCCACAAGCTGTGCACAGGCTGCGCACACCGCCGGGCGCATTGTCCACAGGTTGTCCCGAGGCTCGTCCACCGGATCGTTTGGGGCGTTGACCGGCTCGTACGTATCGTTGCTGCGGCGCCGGCGGCACGACGGTTCCGATCGAGATCCGACGGAGGGGTCCGAGGAGAAGATGTCAGACCCCGGGGACAGGCTCGTTGGAGCAGTCACCGGCGCGGCGGAGGGGGGAAGCGGTGTCGATCACCGATGACGCGCGGGCGAACACCCGCCCGCCAGGTCCGCCCAGTGGCCCGCCCCCGCCCCGGGACGGCGGCTTCGAGAAGACCCCGCCCCAGGACATCGCGGCCGAGCAGTGCGTGCTGGGTGGCATGCTGCTGTCCAAGGACGCCGTCGCCGACGTCGTCGAGATCTTGAAGCCGGGCGACTTCTACCGGCCGGTACACGCCACCATCTTCGACACGGTCCTCGACCTGTACGGCCGGGGCGAGCCGGCCGACGCCATCACCGTGGCCGCCGCGCTGGCCGACGCCGGCGACCTCAACCGGATCGGCGGCGCCCCCTACCTGCACACCTGCATGTCCGCCGTACCGACCGCCGCCAACGCCGCGTACTACGCGCGGATCGTGAGTGAGCGGGCGGTGCTGCGCCGGCTGGTCGAAGCCGGCACCCGCATCGTGCAACTGGGCTACGGTTCGGGCACCGGCGGTGGACGCGACGTCGACGACATAGTGGACCTGGCCCAGCAGGCGGTCTACGAGGTCACCGAACGCCGGGTCAGCGAGGACTTCGCCGTGCTCGCCGACATGCTCCAACCAACCCTCGACGAGATCGAGGCGGTCGGCGCCCAGGGCGGGGTGATGAGCGGCGTACCGACCGGGTTCACCGACCTGGACCGGTTGCTCAACGGACTCCACCCCGGCCAGCTCATCATCGTCGCCGGCCGGCCGGGTCTGGGAAAGGCGCTCGCCCTCGACACCCCGCTGCCCACCCCGGACGGCTGGACGACGATGGGCGAGGTCCGGGTCGGCGACCGGCTGCTCGACGCCGACGGCCGGCCGACCACCGTGACCGACGCCTTCGAGGTCCGGCACGGCCGCCCGTGCTACGAGGTCGAGTTCTCCGACGGGTCGGTCATCGTCGCCGACGCCGAGCACCTGTGGAAGACCACCGGGGTCGCGACCACCGCGCCGGTTGAGGGGATCCACACCACCACGCAAATCCGGGACGACCTGACCGTCCGGCCCGGCCGCCGGCACGCCGTCGAGAACACCGCGCCACTCGACCTGCCCGAGCGCGACCTGCCGGTGCCGCCGTACGTCCTGGGTGGATCCATCGGCGCCGGCTACGCCCCGGCCGGAGTTCCGCTCGACCTGCCGACGGTTGCAGCCGTCCGCCCAGGCAGGTTGGCGGTTGCAGCCGTCCGCCCAGGCGGGCTGGCGGTTGAAGCTGGCGTCACCCCAGCCGGCGCCCGCATCCCGCAGCCGTACCTGCGGGCCGCCGAGGCACAGCGCCGCGCGCTGCTGGCCGGCCTGCTCGACGCCGTCGGAACCGTCGGTCCCGACGGCGACATCCGGTACGAGACCACGTGCGCGCGGCTGGCCGATGACGTCCACGAACTGGTGGTGAGCCTCGGTTACCGCTGCTCGGTGTCGCGGCGGCCCGCCCGGACCGGACCGGACGCGCCGGTCAACCACCGGTTGGCGTTCCCAGCCGGCGATGACGTGTTCCACCGGTCGCCGCAGGGGATCGTCCACCGGCAGCGCCGACAGGACCCGGTCACGACCGGATCGCGGGCCATCGTCGCGGTGCGGCCGGTGGCCAGCGTGCCCGTGCGGTGCGTGACGGTGGACAACGACGGTCACCTCTACCTCGCCGGCCGGGCCATGATTCCGACCCACAACAGCACGGCGAGCATGGACTTCGCCCGCAACGCCGCCATCCGGGCCAACCACGCCGCGGCGATCTTCTCGCTGGAAATGAGCAAGGTCGAGATCGTCATGCGGCTGCTCTCGGCGGAGGCCCGGGTGCCGTTGCACGTGCTGCGCAGCGGCCAGCTCTCCGATGACGACTGGACGAAGCTGGCCCGGTGCATGGGCGAGATCAGCGAGGCGCCGCTGTTCGTCGACGACACACCCAACATGAACCTCATGGAGATCCGTGCCAAGGCGCGGCGACTCAAGCAGCGGCACGACCTGAAGATGATCGTGGTCGACTATCTCCAGCTGATGAGCTCACCGAAGCGCACCGAGAGCCGGCAGCAGGAGGTCGCCGAGCTGTCCCGAGGGCTCAAGCTGCTCGCCAAGGAGGTCGAGTGCCCGGTGATCGCGGTCAGTCAGCTGAACCGTGGCCCGGAGCAGCGTACCGACAAGCGACCACAGTTGTCCGATCTGCGCGAGAGCGGATGCCTGACGGCGGGCACCCGCATCCTGCGGGCGGACACGGGGGCGGAGACGACCATCGGTGAGCTTCTGGCCAGCGGGGCGACGAACGTCCCGGTGTGGTCGGCGGACGAGAAACTTCGATACACGGCCAAGCCCATGACGCACGCCTTCCCGAGCGGGACGAAGGAGGCGTTCACCCTGCGCCTTGCGTCGGGTCGCACGGTGGAGGCAACCGCGAACCACCCGTTCCTCACCTTCGACGGCTGGAAGCCACTCGGCGAGCTGACACCCGGGGCGCGGATCGCCTGTCCCCGGCACGTCCCGGCGCCGATGGTCACGACCGAGTGGCCCGAAGCCGAGGTGGTCATGCTGGCGCACCTGCTCGGGGATGGGTCGTTTGTGCGTCGCCAGCCGATCCGGTACGCGAGCACCGACGAGCGGAACCTCCAAGCCGTTGGCGAAGCCGCTACTCATTTCGGCATCACCGCTATTCGGGACGATTACGCGGCGGCGCGTTGTAAGACGCTCAGGCTCCCAGCACCGTTTCGGCTCGCCCGCGGGAAGCGAAACCCGATCGCGGCATGGCTCGACGGGCTTGGGCTGTTCGGCCTGCGAAGCCACGAGAAGTTCCTTCCGGATAGGGTTTTCTCGCTGCCCAAGCGTCAGATCGCTGCTTTTCTCCACCACATCTGGGCCACCGACGGCTCGGTGTGGTGGGACGCCAGAGGCGAGCAGGCACGGATCTACTACGCATCAACCAGCCGCCGGCTCGTTGATCAGTTGGCCCTCCTGTTACTCCGGTTCGGGATTCAGACACACATCAAGACGGTGCGCAAGGCGGGGTACCGCGATGGCTACCATCTGGTGATTTCCGGCGGCGACGACCAGATCCGGTTCCTCCGTGAGATCGGCGTGTACGGCGAGCGGTCGAGGCAGGCCGAGGTGTGCCTGGCCGAGTTGGCTGGCCGGAAGCGGAACACCAACCGAGACACGGTGCCAAAGGAGGTGTGGACACGGGTGCGCGCTGTCCTCAGCGAGCAGGGAGTGACGCACCGGGAGTTTGCCTCCGCCATGAACATCCAGTTCTGTGGCAGCACGCTGTGGAAGCACTCACCGAGCCGGGGGAGACTGGCAAGAGTGGCAGAGGTGTTGGACGATGCTGGTTTGGAGATGCACGCCACCAACGACATGTACTGGGACGAGGTGATCGGCGTCGAGTCCCTCGGCATGCAGCCGGTGTACGACGCGACCGTCCTCGGCACCCACAACTTCATCGCCAACGGCATCGCCGTACACAACTCGATCGAGCAGGATGCCGACGTTGTCATTCTTTTGCACCGGGATGACTACTACGACAAGGAGTCCCCGCGGGCGGGAGAAGCGGACTTCATTGTTGCCAAGCATAGAAATGGACCGACCGACACCGTGACAGTCGCGGCTCAGCTCCACCTGTCGCGCTTCGTCGACATGGCCATCGTCTGACCGATTGCGGGACCAGACCGCGTCCCACAGCTCGGCGGCCCTCGGCCCACAGCCCCGCCACCGCTATACGACTCGTGGCCCCGACGATCATGGCTTTACCGCGACGATCGGCTCGGAAGGTCGCAGTGCAGCCATGATCAACGAACGGGTGCTCGGCCTGTCAGAGCGAAGTGCCGCGGCTGGCGCACCTCGCGCGGCGGGCCGAGCCGGTCAGTCGAACAGTTCGCCGAGGAAACCCTTGTGCCGCTTCCGCCGGTAGTGGCCGTGGTAGCCGCCCTGCCGGTAGTGGCCGTGGTAGCCGTGTTGCTGCCCGTAGCCCGGTGCCGGCGGGTAGGCCGGCGGCGGGGGCGGCATCTGGTGCCCCGTGGCGCCGTACCCGGGCTGGGCGTGCGGCGCCGGTGGCGGGGGCGCGTACCCGCCGGGTGTCGCCGCCGGGCCGGCGTGCTGACGGTTCCACTGGGCCTCGGCCTCGAAGAGCTTCTCCAGTTCACCACGGTCCAGGAAGATGCCCCGGCACTCGTCGCACTGGTCGACGGTCACCCCGCTGCGCTCGTACTGGCGCATTGCGCCGTGACACTTCGGGCACGTCAAGGTCTGCATCATTCGACCGTACCGAACCGGCGCACATGCCGCCGTCGACGAGTCGCGAGTTGGGTCCGTCGCGGCGGATCGGCGTCATCGAATCGTGGGTCGGGTCCGGTCGAGGCGGATCGCGGCCGCCCAACCGAGCAGCGTGACCGGGTACAGCAGGTAGCCGAACCGGGTGCTGGGCATCAGCAACATCGCGGCGAGCAGGCCGTACCCGCTGAGGGCGGCGACGGCCGCGGCGGTCCGGGGCGGGCGGCGGAGCAGACGTACGGCGATCACCAGGGCCGCCAACCCGAGCAGACCGGCGGCGATCAGCCGGCCGCCGGGCAGACCTACCGCGATCAGGTGGCCGGGCAGCGGTGACTGGGCGGGGCTGGTCACCAGGCCGTGGCCGAGCGGAAAGCGGACGACGTTCTCGGTGAGGGCTGCGGGGTCGACCAGTCCGGCGGGCAGCAGCGCCAGGATGGGCAGGCCGAGGGCGCCGACGGCGAGCCGCAGGGTGACCCGCCGGCCGCGGGTGGCGGCGTACCCGATCAGGACGGCCGCGACCGGCCAGGCGAACAGTTTGAGTGCTCCGGCGAGGCCGATCGCGAGCCCAGCCCACCCCGGCCGGCGCGCGACGCAGAGCGCTGTCGCGAGCAGGCAGAGGGCGAGCACCGGCAGGTCGTCCCCGCCGGTCGCCAGGGTCAGCGCTGACAGCGGCAGCACGGTGGCCAGTTGCACCGCCCGCAGCAGCGCGGCGTCGGCGGTCGCCGTGGACCGGGCGACGCCGTCCGGCCCGGGACCGGATCGGCTGACCGACGGGACCGCGCCGGCGTCGCCGGTCGGTTCCGGGCCCGCCACGCCGGGGTCGCCGGTCCGGGTGGGGCCGCCGGTCGGTGCGGTGTCCGCCGGGGTCGCGCCGGTCCGGCCGGCGCGTACGGCGGCGACCGCGAGCAGCAGGGCGAGCGCGGTGACGACGGCGAACCAGACCCGGGCGTCGGTCCACCAGGCGTCACCGGCAAGGGCGCGAGGCAGGCCGAACAGGGCCATTCCTGGTTGGTACGGCAGGTAGCCCAGCAGCCGTTCGTCGCTCGGCAGCGCCGCGATGGCGTGTTGGGAGAGGTACGGGGTGCCGTGGTCGAGCAGCCGCTGGCCGCCCCGCTCGACCACGAGCACCTCCTCCTGCGCCCGGTCGACCCGGCCCGCCGTGCGCTGGACCGCCTCGACGATCAGCGGTACGAGCGTGGTGGCCGACCAGACCAGCAGGGTCACCGCGGTCCGGGCCGCCGTCGTGCCGAGACGGGGGGCGCGTTGGCGGGCACCGAGCTGCACCAGGACCACCAGTGCGCCGAGCAGGTATCCGGGGGTGGCGAGGGCGCCCCAGGCGCGGTGCGGGAGCAGGGTGGAGGAGACGGCGGTGAAGATCGCGAAGCCGGCCGACAGGAGGTAGAGCAGGAGGTCGCCGCGCAGCCCGCCGATCGCGCGTCGGAGGCGTACCCGGGCCGGTGGGCGGGCCGTCGACGGCGGCCGGACCGCCGGCGCGGACCGGGCCTGGGACGGCGGCGGGTCGGTTCGGTCGGCGGTGGAGCTCACGCGGCCAGTCTGACAGGTGCTCCTTCAGCCGCCGGCGGTGTCACGCCCCCAGGTGCGGCAACCGGTCCGGCCGGCGGGTCGCGGGCCGCCGGCCCGGGGCCAGTCGGATCACCGAGCCGGTGTCGTGCAGCGGGGGTGCCAGGGTGCCGGGGCGCCCGTCGGCACCCTGCTGGAGGGCCACGAGCAGCCGGTTGGCCGGCATGGGCCGGGCGAACAGGTGGCCCTGGCCGGCGACGCAGCCGAGCTCCCACAGCGCCTGTCGCTGTGGTTCGCTCTCCACGCCCTCCGCCACGACCATCAGCCCGAGGCTGCGGCCGAGATCGACGGTCGAGCGGATGACCGCCATGGCCTCGGCCGAGTTCTCCATGGCCATCACGAACTCGCGGTCGATCTTCAGCTCGTGGACCGGGATGCGGGACAGCATGGACAGCGACGAGTAGCCGGTGCCGAAGTCGTCCAGGGCCAGTCGGACGCCTTCGCTCCGCAGTTGGGTGAGGACCTGGTCCACGACCTCCAGCTGGCTGAGCGCGAGAGTTTCGGTGAGTTCCAGGATGAGGCCGTCCGGCGGCAGGTCGTGGGCGCGTAGCCGGGCGAGGACCGCGCCGGGGAAGCGGGCGTCGAGCAGGCTGCGCGGGGAGACGTTGACCGCGACCGGCAGCTCGAAGCCGGCCTCCCGCCAGGATCTGGCCGCGATCAGTGACTGGTCGAGTACGGCCTCGGTGAACGCCGGTAGCAGGCCGGACCGTTCGACGGCGTCGATGAACCGCAGTGGATCCATCATCCCGTGTACGGGGTGCTGCCAGCGAGCCAGTGCCTCGGCGGCCATCACCTCGCCGGTGTCCAGTTCCACGATCGGCTGGAAGGTCACCGTGAACTCGTCGTCGGCCACCGCCCGGGGCAGGTCGCCACCGAGCACGAGCCGGCCCAGGTCGGCGGTGTCCTGGGTGGGTATGTAGGTGGTCATCCGGCGTCCGGTGCGTTTGGCCTGGTACATCGCGACGTCGGCGCGGCGCAGCAACTCCGCCATCCCGCCGGTGTTGGCGGCGCTGGCGATGCCGCCGCTGGCCTCCACGCTCAGCCGCATGCCGTCCAGGTCGAACGGCTGGTGCAGGACGGCGAACAGCGTCTCGGACCGGTGCGCGGCGACCGCCGGGGCGGGCAGGCCGCGGTACAGCACCGCGAACTCATCGCCGCCCAGCCGGGCCACCAGGTCCTCCCCGCGTACGGCGGAACGCAGCCGGTCGGCCACCTGGATCAGCACCCGGTCGCCGGCCGCGTGCCCGAGGGTGTCGTTGATCTCCTTGAAGTGGTTGAGGTCGATCAGCAGCAGCGCCACCACGCCCGTCGCGTGCTGCTCCTGGAGCCGGGCGTTGCCGACGTCCATCAGATGTCGCCGGTTCGGTAGGCCGGTCAGGGCGTCGTGGGTGGCCGCGTGGGCCTGTTCCCGGGCCACCCGGTCGAGTTCGGCGTACGCCGCGGCGTTGCGGATCGCGGTGCAGAGCGCGGACGCGAAGGTGCGCAGCGTGTAGTGCTCCCGTTCGGAGAGTTTGACCGGTCCGTGGAAACGCAGCCGCACCTCACCGACCGGCTCGTGGTCGTCGTGCCGGGTGAGCGCGGCCGGGATGACCACCTGGGCGGTCCGGGGTGCGTCGGTGGCCGGCCCGTCGTAACTGATCGATTCGGTGCCGCCCCGGACCAGCCGGCCGGACCTGGTCAACTCGACCTCGACCTCGTCGGCCGAGAAGAGTTCCGCGGCGCGCGCGACGGCGGTCCGCAGCACGAGGTCGGGATCGACCACGTTGAGGGCATCGGTGGTCCGGGCCAGCCGTTGCCACGCCTGGCGTTCCTCCCGGGAGCGCAGCCGTCCCGCGTACGCGAGGTGCAGGCTCACCACCAGTGGTGGGATGGCGAGCAGCAGCCGGTTGTCCAGTTCGAGGATGAGGACGGTCCCGACGATCAGCGACAGCCGGGCCGCGGCGCTGAACAGTCGCAGGCCCGTGTCGGCCCGAAACAGTTGCCGTATCCGGGTGCCGGTGTCCAGCGCGATGACCGGCAGCATCACCACCTCGTCGAGGACGACGAGCAGACAGAAGGCGGCGATTAGTGGCACCAGTGTTTCGCGGAGTGTTCGAGTTGATTGCGTGTTCCAGCCCAGTGTGTGCAGCAGTATCCAGGCTGCCCCGGCAAGCACCGTTTCCTTGGCCACGTTGAAGGCCGATTTGACGAGGGCCCGGCGACGGAACAGATAAGCGAGTGTCACACCGACCGCGGTGCAGATAACCACGATGGGTGGTGGCGCGACCGCGAGACCGATGATGATCGCGACGTCGCACCACTGGATCGCCTGGGTGGTCGAACGGATGCGGATCCGGATCGCCGTCGTCATTCCGAGGATGACCAGAAGGGTCAGGATCGTCGTGGTCTGCCAGGACTGGCCGGCCACCGGCAGGTTGACCGTGGCGTCCGCGGCCGCCGCCAGGACGAGGACGGCGAGAACGACGACGAGACCGACAGGCAACGCGAGTCGCCGATCGGTCTCATGAGTTCGTCGTGGCTGTCCGACCATGTCTCTCCAGCGCAAGAGGCGTATCGGGCAGCCTACGCCCTGTCACGGGGCGTCGGTAGCCTCTCTCATTCCCAGCTGCTGCCGCGCATGGCTGCTCCTCTGTGTGACCCCTTGGTGGTGGCCCTTCGCGGTGGCCGATCACCATTCCGATGGCCATGACGCTAAGCGAAGTTGGGTCCGTTTGCACCCAAGAGATGTCGTATTGCGCATAATCCGATGATTGGGCCGGTTATCGTCACCGAGTGCGCCCGAACCGAAACGGTGAGTCCTTTTCCCTGGCCATTGAAGCGTCTAGAAGTCGGTGAATAGGTCGCTTACTCAGCGACCCTTCGCCGATACGTTCCGCAAAACGGCACGAACCTGCGCTGCCGCCCATTATGAAGGGCCAACCACCCCACGTCGTGGGGCCGATCGGCCCGACCTGGCGGCCCGCTCGATAGGCTGCGGCGGTGACGGAATCGGAAACCGGGCTGAGCCACGTCGACGCCGCCGGCGCGGCCCGCATGGTGGACGTGTCGGCCAAGGAACCCAGCGGTCGTCGCGCGGTGGCCGCCGGGCGGTTGGTCACCACACCGGAGGTCGTCGACCTGCTGCGCCGCGACGGGCTCCCCAAGGGCGACGCGCTGGCCGTGGCCCGGGTCGCCGGCATCATGGGCGCCAAACGAACCCCCGACCTCATCCCGCTGTGCCACCCCATCGCGTTGCACGGGGTGACCCTGGACCTGGACCTCACCGAGCGGACCGTCGAGATCACCGCCACGGTGCGTACCGCCGACCGCACCGGGGTCGAGATGGAGGCGTTGACCGCGGTCGCGACGGCGGGCCTGACGCTGGTGGACATGGTGAAGGCCGTCGACCCGGCGGCCGCCGTCGAGTCGATCCGGGTGCTGCGCAAGCAGGGCGGCAAGACCGGCGACTGGCAGCGACCGGCGGACCGGCCGTGATCAGCGCACGGGTGGTGGTGGCCTCCAACCGGGCGGCGGCCGGCACCTACCGGGACACCAGCGGACCGCTGCTGGCCTCCGGGCTGCGGGCCCTCGGCTGTGAGGTGGCGGACCCGGTGGTCGTGCCGGACGGTGACCCCGTGGGGCAGGCGTTGCTGGCGGCGCACGCCGACGGGATCGACGTGGTGGTCACCAGCGGCGGCACCGGGATCAGCCCCACCGACCGGACACCCGAGGTGACCAGGGCGGTCATCGACTACGAGATACCGGGCATCGCGGAGGCGATCCGCGGGTACAGCCGGGAGACGGTGCCGGCGGCAGCCCTGTCCCGGGGCGTGGCCGGGGTGCTCGGCCGGATGTTGGTGGTCAACCTCCCGGGCTCGACCGGCGGGGCCCGAGACGGTCTGGCGGTCCTCGGCCCGCTGCTGGCACACGCCGTCGACCAACTGCGCGGCGGCGACCACCCGAGGTAAGGAAGGGCACCTTGTTATCGCTTTTTGTATAGGAAGGGCCCCCGGTTAACGCCTCCGCACCGGCGGCACCGGAACGTCGGGGCCGGACGATAGGCTCGCCAGGTGATCGCAGCCAACCTCGCCGCCGGCTCCACCCAGGAGCCCGCACCGGATCCGGCCTCCTGGCCGGAGGCGCGGCGCCGGGTGTACGAGGCGGGTGCGGCGGCGGCGCTGCCGGTCGTCGAGGTGGCCCTGGCGGAGGCCGACGGGCTGACGCTGGCCCAGCCGCTCGCCCCGCTCACCGACCTGCCGGCGTTCCCGACCTCCAGCGTGGACGGCTGGGCGGTGCGCGGCCCGGGCGACTGGCGCGTCGTCGGGCGGGTCCTGGCCGGCGCCGTGCCACCGCCGCTCACCGAGGACGGCACGGCAGTCGAGATAGCCACCGGCGCCATGCTGCCGGACGGCGCCGACGGGGTGCTCCGCGTCGAGGAATCCACCCCGACCGCCGACGGGATCTCCGGCCGACTCCGCGCGACGCCCGAGTGGCGGGCCACCGGCGAGGAGGCCCGGGCCGGCGAACAGTTGCTGCCCGCCGGGTCGCCGGTGGATCCCGCGCTGATCGGCCTGGCCGCCTCCTGCGGCTACGACCGGTTGCCGGTGCGCCGGACACCCCGCGCCGCCCTGCTGGTCTTCGGCGACGAACTGCTGACCGCCGGGCCGCCGGGCGCCGGTCGGGTCCGGGACGCGCTCGGGCCCGCGGTGCCGGCCTGGCTGCGCCGGTACGGTTGCGCCATCGGACCGGACGATGTCACCGGACCGGTCGCCGACACCCTGCCGGCTCACGTCGCGGCACTGCGGACCGCCCTCGCGGAGGCCGACCTCGTCTGTACCACCGGCGGCACGATGCACGGACCGGTGGATCACCTGCATCCCGCGCTGCGCGAACTGGGCGCCGAGTACGTGGTGAACACCGTGGCCGTCCGGCCGGGCTTTCCGATGCTGGTGGCCCGGATCCCGGGCCCGGACGGGCGGGACCGGTTCGTCGCCGGCCTCCCGGGGAACCCGCAGTCCGCGATCGTCGCCCTGGTCTCCCTGGTGGCTCCGCTGCTGGCCGGGATGCAGGGCCGGCAGCCGCCCGAGCTGCCCTCGGTGACGCTGGCCGAACCCGTCCCCGGTCGGGGTGACCACACCCACCTCGCGCTGGTCCGGGTGGACCCACGGGACAACACCGCCCGTCCGCTCCGGCACGTCGGATCGGCGATGCTCCGCGGGCTGGCCGCCGCCGACGGGTTCGCCGTGATCGCCCCCGGCACAGCGGGTACGCCGGGCGCGAGCGTGCCGCTCGTACCGTTGCCGCCCCGTCAGGCGGTGATCCGATGAGCGGGGATACGGGTACGACGCCCAGCGGCGCCTCGGTGACGCTGATCGGGGTCGGCAGCGAACCGCTCGACCTCGCGGCACACGAGCGGGCGGTCGGCGGCGACCGTTCGGGAGCTGTCGTGTCGTTCCAGGGTGTCGTACGGGACCACGACCACGGCCGGCCGGTGCTCCGGCTCGAGTACGAGGGACACCCGTCGGCCGTGTCCGTGCTGCGCGAGGTGGCCGAGGAGATCGCGAGCGATCCGGACGTACACTCCGTCGCCGTCTCACACCGGCTCGGCCCGCTGGAGATCGGCGATGTGGCCCTGGTCGCGGCGGTCGCGACCGCGCACCGGGCGGCGGCCTTCGCCGCCTGTGCCCGCCTGGTCGACGAGGTGAAGGCGCGGCTGCCGGTGTGGAAACACCAGATCTTCGCCGACGGTACGGACGAGTGGGTCAACTGTCCCTGAGCGCGTGCGACCGGCCCCGCTCCGCCGACGGTCGGGAACCTGGCCGCGCGGGATCGCCGAGCGCCGGGAAACTCGGCCGCGCGGATCGCCGAGAACCCGTTGCGCGGGATCGCCGGCCGCCTGAAACCTGGCCGGCCGCCGGGAAACTAGCCGCGCAGGATCGCCGGCCGACGGTCCTGCCGTTGGTGCTCGGCGTAGAAGACCGGCTCGGCACCCGGCCGCCAGGGCAGCGCCGCCACCAGGATGATGAGCGCGATCGCCAGCGAGTTCTCCATCAGGGCGCCGAACAGGCCGTCCTGGTAGTGGGAGACCGCGGGTAGCTGGTGTTCGTAGGGCCAGATGGGCGAGATCAGGAACAGGGCGTAGAGCGCGACGGCCGCGATGGCGTGCCGCAGCCCGGTGAGGGTCGGGTACCAGATCGGCGGCCGCAGCCCAGCGATCCCGGTCAGCCCGCTGGGCACGCCCGAAGTGCGACGCATTCCCCGGCTGGCGGCGCGACGGCGGCTGGCGGCGTCGGCGAGCACGATGATCGCGGGCACCACGAAAACCAGGTGGTGGGTCCAGGAGATCGGGCTGATCACGTTCGCCGTGAGACCGATGATGGTGAAGGCGGTCAGCTCGTCGCCGTCGGCGTGCGCGCTGGCGGCCCGGGACAGTCCGACCGCGAGCAGCAGCACCGCGAACGCCAGGTAGAGCAGGCCCGGCGTCTCCATCGAGTCGTACAGTCGGGCCAGTACCCCGGCAAGTGACTGGTTGGGGGTCATGTCCGTCGCCCCGACCCGGCCGGTGTCCCAGATCACCTCGGTGAAGTAGGTGGTGGAGGCGCGACTGGCGACCAGGAAGGTGGCCACCGTGACACCGGCGGCCGTGGCCATCGCGGTCAGTGCGGTGCGCCACTGCCGGGTCAGCAGCAGGTGAACGATGAACAGCGCCGGGGTCAGCTTGATCGCCGTGGCCAGGCCGATGCCCACACCGGCCCAGGCGCCACTGGACAAGAATCGCCGAACGGCGCCCCCCGGGGGGACTCCGCGCAGCGTCCGGCGGGCCCGCCAGCGCAGCGCGATCAGGTCGGCCATGATGAGCGCGAACAGCAGCAGGTTGACCTGGCCGTAGCCGAGGGTCTCCCGGACCGGTTCGATGGCCGCGGCCAGCGGCACCGCGAGGGCGACGCCGAACCACAGGGGCCAACGCATCCGCTCGGAGATCGGCTTCAGCAGCGCCACCAGCACGACCGCGAGAACGGCGAGGCTGGCGATCACGTTGATCAGTCCGGCCAGCCCGATCGGCATCGGCACCATGGGCAGCATGGCGAGCGCCGCGAACGGCGGATAGGTGAACCCCAGGGTGGTCCGGGGGGCGATGAAGGCGTACAGGTCGTTGCCGTGCGCCCACCACACCACGGCCCCGTGGTAGATCTTCATGTCGAAGAAGTCGTACGGCCGGCCGAACGTGCGGATGGCCAGCCAGGAAAGGTACGCCACGAGGGCTACGGCGCCGAGCCGCAGCGCGGTGCGACCGTCCAGGCTGGGGAGGGTACGCCGAGCCGGGCTGTCCGTGTCGGTCCGTCCATCGACGGTCGCCGGCATGGCGTCGTCACCCCCGTACCGAAGTTGTCCATCTCGTCCAGGTCCTGCACGCAGCAGCCTAGAACCGCGCAACACTGACCCGCCCCCTGCGTTATCCGACCGTGTCCGGTCCCACACTAGTTCGCGACATTTCTGTCGCGTTGCCACAGGGCGGTAATTCCTGGTTAATACTGCCCAGAAAGCGGTGCCGTGCCGCCGGGTATCCGGTCAGCGCGTCGCGGCGTCGCGTACCCGGTCCGGTCGGCGCGTCGCGGCGTCGCGTACCCCATCGGAACGCCGCGGCGTCGCGTACCGGGTCAGCCCGGCAGTCGACGGGCCGCCGCCGCGGACCGGACCGCGATCCGGGCGTCCCGCCGCGCTCCCTTGACCGCCCGACGGACCGACCGGCCGCCGCGCCGCACCGACCGACGGCCGTCGAGCACCGCGTGGCTGGTCCGCCAGCGCAGCCCGGGTCGACCCTCGGTGTCCGCCGCGGCGAGCAGCAGCCCACCCAGCATGCCCAGGTTCTTCAAAAAGTCGATCTTGTGCTTCATCCGCTCCGTCGGATCGTTCTGCGCCCAGTACGGATGCCCCGCCAGCGTCGTCGGGACCAGGCTTCCGGCCAGCGCGGCGGCTGCTGGACGGGTCAGGTGACCGGAGGCGAGCAGGAGACCCGCGGTGAACTGGACCGCCCCGTTGATCCGGACCAGGCTCTCGGCATCGGACGGCAGCCGGGGATTGACCCGCTGGAGCACCGGACCCACCCGGTCCGTGACGTTCCGGGCCCGCTCCACGAACGGCTGTGGGTTGGCCACGGCACGTGCCCCGTTGATGACGAAGATGCCACTCAGCATGGCGCGGGCGGCGGCGCGTACGGGCTTCATGGGTCAGTCATACCCCGCCACCGTCCCGTTTATCCCCGCAACCGCGCCATCCCGCCGTCCGCGTCTCTTTCGCCAGCGCGCCGTGATTTTCCCCACCCCATCCCGGCGCGGCCCGGTAGCGTCGCCTGCCATGACAGGTGTACGGCTCCGGCCCGAGCAGCCGTCTGACGTACCCGCGATCCGGCGGTTGCTGGCGGTCGCGTTCGCCCGCCCCGACACCTCGGTGCCCGCCGAGGTGCGGCTGGTCGACGCGCTGCGCGCGGACGATGCCTGGTTGCCCGAGCTGTCCGTCGTGGCCGAGGCGGGTGGGGAGATCGTCGGGTACGCCCTGCTGACCCGGGTACGGGTCGACCCGGCCGGCTTCCCGGCGCTGTGCCTCGGCCCGGTGGCGGTCCGGCCGAATCGGCAGCGTGCCGGATACGGCACCGACGTCGTGCAGGCCGCGCTCGACGCCGCCACCGAGCTGGGCGAGCGGCTGGTCGTGGTGCTCGGCAGCCCGGCCTACTACCGCCGGTTCGGGTTCTTCCCCGCCTCCCGGCTGCGGCTGACCAGCCCCTGGTCCGGGCTCGGCGACCCGTGGCAGGCGCTGCTGCTGCCGGCGACCGCCGGGGACCTGCCGGCCCCGGGCGGGGACCTGCCGGCCCCGGGCGGGGACGGGCCGACGACGCCCGGCAGGGATGGACCGGCGCCCGTCGTGAATCGGCCGGCGGGGTTCGCGAGCGGACGGGCGGCGGGCGCGGACATGCCGGCCGTTGTTGTGGGATCGCCGGCGGGGCGTCCCGACGAGCAACCGGTGCCGCCGTCCGGCGAGGTGACCTTCCCGGCGCCCTGGGCGCTGGTCTGAGGGGACAGGTCGGCCGGCGCAGGCGGCGCTCCGCCCGTCGGGACCGCGTCGGTTGGTGGCCGGCTGCGACCGTGCGCCGTCGGTCAGACCGGTTGGGTTCGCAGGTAACGGCCGAAGTGCGGGACGGTGAAGGCCACGGTGCCGCGCTCGCCCGAGTAGATCAACCCCTTCTTGATCAGCGCGTCCCGGGCCGGTGACAGGCTCGCCGGCTTACGACCGAGCGACCGGGCGATCTCGGCGGTTGGCACCGCGGCGTCCATGTCGTCACCCACCTGCCCACCGGCGGCGTCACCCGCGACGTACGACAGCGCCGCCATCGCCCGCATGTACTCCCGCTCGGCCGGGGTGGCCCGTTCGAAACGCGAACCGAAGAACCCCACCGCGAGTTCGGCCTCCGCCTCCGGCGCGGCCACCCGGACGTCGGCCGGGGTGATCGGCGACCGGGGCGCGTGGTCCCAGGTGGCCTTGCCGTACGCCTGCACGAAGTACGGATAGCCGCCGGACTTCTCGTACAGCAGATCGAGCGCCTTGGGCTCGTACTCCACCTGCTCGCGCTCGGCCGGCGCGCAGAGGGCCCGGTCGGCGGCGATCCGGTCCAGCCGGTCGATCCGCTGGTACCGGAACAGCCGTTCGGAGTACGACTTGGCCGCCGAGAGCACCGCCGGCAGGTGCGGCAGGCCGGCGCCCACCACGATCAGCGGGGCGCCCGACTGCGACAGCTCGTGACAGGCGGCGCAGAGCCCGGAGACATCCTCCGGACCCAGGTCCTGCATCTCGTCGATGAACACCGCCACGCCGGTGCCGACGTCGGTGGCGACGCTCGCCGCGTCGGTCAGCAACTCCACCAGGTCGATCTCGATGTCGCCCGAGTCCGCCCGCCCGACAGTCGCCGGTACGTCGATCCCCGGCTGCCACCGGTCCCGCAGGCGCGGCGCGGCCTTCCGGCCCACCACCGGCTCGGTACGCAGCGCGAACGCCTTGAGTACGCCGAGGAACTCCTCGATCCGCTCGGGTGCCCGGTGGCGGGGAGCCAGCTCACGGATGGCCATGTGCAGCGCGGCGGCCACCGGTCGGCGCAGGGACTGGTCGGGACGAGCCTCGATCTTCCCGGTGCCCCAGAGCCGCCCGATGGCCTGGGAACGCAGCGTGTTGAGCAACACCGTCTTGCCCACCCCGCGCAGGCCGGTGAGCATCAGGCTGCGCTCGGGTCGACCCCGCGCGATCCGTTCGAGGACGACGTCGAAAACCTCCAGCTCCCGGCCACGACCGGCCAGTTCGGGGGGACGCTGGCCGGCGCCGGGGGCGTACGGGTTCCGCACGGGGTCCATGCTCGTACCGTATCGGCGGATCTAGCTGGATCGGTAGATTGGCGTAGAGGAGGCGATCGCGTGTCGCGGGTGTCCCCGGGCAGGAGTTCGAGCGAGGGGCCTCGCGTGTCGCGGGCTTCCCGGGCAGGAGTTCGAGCGAAGACTAGGGTCGTCTAGCTCACGGGCTAGACGGCCCTAGTTTCAGCTATCGAGGTCTCCGGGGCTCAGCGTGTCTTGAGGCAGAGCACGAAGTCCAGCGTGTCGAGTTCGCTGTTGAAGAAGTACCAGTCGGTGTAGCCGGTCACGTTCGAGCACTTGGTCAGCGCGTCGCTCTTGCCGTTCGTGGCGCCGTCGAACCGGCGCAGCACCTCGTACGTCTTCGGGGCGCAGGTCGTGATGGTCAGCCTCGGCTTGTCGCCGGTCGCGCCCTCGTTGCGGACACACTGCCCAGCCTTCACGAACCGCGCGTCGTTCGACGACTCCGGAGCCGGAGTGCTCGGATTGGCGTCCGACGCGGGCGCGGATGTCTCGATCGGCGCGGCGGAGGCCGAACCGGATGCCGCCACCGTGCCACCGCCGTTGTGCCGGCCGATGAAGTAGTACCCGGCGCCGCCGATGACAAGCAGCGCCAGTACGGTCACCAGGATCACGACGGGCGCGCGGCTCTTCGGCGGTGTCGGCTCACTCGCCGCGCTGGCCCAGTCCGGCAGGCTCGCCGGACGGCCCGGCTCGTACCGCTGGGCCGAGCCGTAACCGGACGCCGCCCCGCGACCGGACCGCGGATACTGCGGTACGTCCGTGGTCTCGTACCCCGACGCGGGGTATCGCGGTGCGTCCGTGGTCTCGTACCCCGGCTGGTACCGGTTCGGATCCGGGAACCCCATCGCCTCGCCCGGCCGGTCGGAGCCGTATCCGGTGGGGCCGGCCGGCGGCGCACCCGGCTCATACCGCCGGACGGAGCCGTATCCGGCGGCTCCCCGGTCGTAACCGGCCTCGTCCCGGTCGTAACCGGTCGCCTGGTCCCGGTCGTAACTGGTCGCCTGGTCCCGGTCGTA
Source organism: Plantactinospora sp. A48 (assembly GCF_055793945.1). Classification (NCBI taxonomy): domain Bacteria; kingdom Bacillati; phylum Actinomycetota; class Actinomycetes; order Micromonosporales; family Micromonosporaceae; genus Plantactinospora; species Plantactinospora sp. A48. Next base: position 103,344 of record NZ_JBTIXF010000014.1, read on the forward strand.
ACCGGCCTCGTTCCGGTCGTAACCGGCCTCGTTCCGCTCGCGGCCGGCGGACTCGTGTGGTCCTCGGCCCGGCCACGGGTCCGACCCGGGATAGCGGCTGTCCGGCGGCCCGTAGTTCGACATGACGCGCGCTCCTGGTGGTCGATCGAGGCGCCTCAGGTCAGAGGTCGATCAGCCCCCAGTGTGTGACGCCCACGACACCGTAGCCTGGTTGGCCGATCGAGGGCACCAACCGGGACCGTTAAGAGGGGGCCCTTCATCTACAAAAGGCGATAACAGGGGGCCCTTCCTTTCACGGGGTTCACAGCAGGCGGAGCTGGCGGTCGCGGGGGCGGCGGGGTTGTTCGGTGCCGAACCGTTCGAGCAGGCCGGGGTCCACGGCGTCGAGGAACGGGGTGGGCGCGCACTCCCGCTCCCGCCCGTGCCGGGTACGTCGACGTACCGAACTGAGGTAGAGCCGATCCTGGGCCCGGGTCATCCCCACGAAGAACAGCCGGCGTTCCTCGGCGAGGTCCTCGTCGGTGGGCGGGCGCCCGGGCAGCCGCAGCGGCAGCAGCCCGTCCTCGCAGCCGACCAGGAAGACCACGGGGAACTCCAGCCCCTTCGCCGCGTGCAGGGTGAGCAGGGTGACCGCCTCGGCCCGCGGGTCCAGGGCGTCCACCTCCGCGCCGGTGTCCAGGGCGGACAGGAACGTCGGCAGGTCGTCGCAGCGCTGGGCGAGCGGGTTCAGCAGTTCGACGGCGGCCCAGATGTCCTCGGGGCCCGCCCCGCCGCGCAGGTCGAGGGTCGGCGCGGCGAACCGCTCGGCCAGCACCTGCCCGACGCGGCGTACCCGGGTCACCAGCGGCTCATCCCCGTCGGTGTGCCGCAGCTCGGCCGCGATGGCGGCCACGCCGGTCCGGTCCCGCAACCGGTTGTGGGACCGCTTCTGCACGGGTACGCCGGCCCGGTGCAGCGCGTCGACCACCGGCGCGGCCTGAGCGTCGGTCCGGTACAGCACGGCGATGTCGGCGAACGAGACCGAGCCGGTCCGACCGTCCGCCCGCCCGGAGTCCAGGGACCGGTGGGAGAGCCCGCCGACCAGATCGTCGATGGTGCGGACCACGAAGTCGGCCTCGTCGGCGACGGACGCGGCCGGATACCGGCCGACCAGCGGCGCCTCCGGGTCGAGGCGGGCCGGGTCGAGCCGGCGGCCCTTGACCAGCGAGGTGGGGGCGATGGCCTGCACGGCGGCGGCCAGGATCGGCGCCGAGGAGCGGTAGTTGCGGGTCAGCCGGACCAGCCGGGCGTCGGTGAAGTCCTGCGAGAAGCGCAGGAAGTAGCCGACGTCGGCGCCCCGGAACGAGTAGATCGCCTGATCCGGGTCGCCGATCGCGCACAGGTTGCCGTCGGCGGGACTGAGCAGCCGCAACAGCTCGTACTGGGTGGCGTCGACATCCTGGTACTCGTCCACGAAGATCCACGACCAGCGTTCCCGGTAGTGCCGGACCAGCCCCGGATCGTCGCGTAGCAGCCGTACCGGCAGCTCCACCAGTTCGTCGAGATCCACCAGGTCACGGGCCCGCAGCAGCTTCACGTACGCGGCCTCGTCGTCGCCCGCCTCGGCGCGCAGCTCGGTCCGCTCGGCGTCGTCGGCGATCCGGAACCCGGTCGGCAGGCCGGCGGCCGGCGCGTTCTCGCGCAGGATCCGCAGCCCCAGCGAGTGGAAGGTGGCCACCGTGATGTCCTCGGCCACCGGTCCGAGCAGTCCGTCCAGCCGGGCCCCCAGCTCCTCGGCGGCCCGCCGGGTGAAGGTGATCGCCAGGCAGCGTTCGGGGAACACGTTCAGCTCCGCGCAGAGGTACGCGATGCGGTGGGTGAGCGTACGGGTCTTGCCGGTACCCGGCCCCGCGACGATCAGCATCGGCCCGCCGGGTGCGGACGCGGCCACCCGCTGCATCGCGTCCAACCGGTCCAGCAGCCCGGTGCCGACCTCCTCCATCCCGGCCAGCATCGGCTCGAACGGCTCGTGTGGGGACGGGCGTGACGCGATCGGCGGAGCCGGCACGGGCGCGGGGGCCGACCGGGTCCGGCGACGCTGCGCGGGAACGGCGGGGGCCGCGGGTCGGGCCCGGCGTACCGGTGCCGGCTCCGGCATCGGTACGTCGAACAGCGCCTCGGGCTGCGCGGTGGCGCCACCGCCCAGCTCGCCCGGCTCGAACAGCCGGATCACCCCGTACTCGCCGTCGTATCCGGGCACCCGGTGGACCTGGCCGCGGCGGAGCCGGCCGATCGCCTCGGCCAACCGTGCCCCGCCGGCGGTGCGGATGTCGTCCAGCGGCGCCCGGGTGAGGATCTCCAGTTCCGGCCCGAGCGCCGCGACCAGCGCGTTGAGCTGGCCGGTGACGGTCTTCGACTTCGCCCCGACGCCCTCGATCTCGCCGACCACCTCGGCCAGCGGCACCAGGTGGGTGACCGCGGGGGCGCCCTCGGGCCGGTGCCCGACCGGCCGGTCCGCGAGGTCCTCGACCCGGCTCAGCACGCCGACGGTGAGCGGCTTGCCGCACTCCGGGCAGCGCCCGCCGGCCTCCCGGGTCCGCTCGGGGGACCAGTTCACCCCGCAGGCCCGGTGCCCGTCGGCGTGGTACTTCCCCTCTTCCGGGAAGAACTCGATGGTCGAGTGCAGCCCCGTTCCGGTGCGCAGCGCCTCCCGGACGGCGAAGTAGTTCAGTTCGGTGTCCAGCACGGTGGCCTCCCGGGCCAGCGCGGCCGGCGAGTGGGCGTCCGAGTTGGACACCAGCCGGTAGGCGTCCAGCCCGGAGACCCGCCAGTTCATCGCCGGGTCCGACGACAGCCCGGTCTCCACCGCGAAGATGTGCTCGGCCAGGTCGGCGTAGCAGTCGGCGATGGCGTCGAAGCCGGACTTGGAGCCGAGCGCCGAGAACCACGGCGTCCAGATGTGCGCGGGTACGAGGTAGCCGTCGGGACTCGCCGTCAGGGTGATCTCCAGCAGATCCCGGGAGTCCAGTCCCAGGATCGGCCGGCCGTCCGAGGCGAGGTTGCCGAGCCGGCCCAGAGCCGTGTTGAACCGCTCGACGGCGTCGAGGTCGGGCAGGTAGATCAGGTGGTGGACCTTGCGGGTGCGGTCGTCCCGCTTGTAGATCGTGGATATCTCGACGCTGAGCGCGAAGCGCACCGGCGTGGACTCGACGGTGCTGGCCAACCGGGGCGGCAGGCGGCGGGCGATGTCGCGGTCGGTCTCGTCGTCCAGCCGGTACAGGCCCGGCTCGGCGGGCACCAGGGTCTCGCGCAGGTGCGCCAGCCAGGCCGGGTGGGTGAAGTCGCCGGTGCCGAGCAGCGTGATGCCCTTGCGTCGGGCCCACCAGCCGAGGGTGGGCAGCGAGAGGTCCTTGCTGCACGCGCGGGAGTATCGGGAGTGGATGTGCAGGTCGGCGACGTACGGGGTGCCCACGGAGGAGCCGCGACCGGCGGCGGCTGGGAACGGAAGCACGCCGCATCCTGTCATGGGCCGCTCCGTCGGCGTGTTCCGCCACGCTGCCGGGTGAACTGCGCTATGTGCCGCACGACTCCAGCTACGTGTGGCGCAGCTCGACGAGGGTCACCTGTGGCGGGGCGCCCACCCGGACCGGCGGTCCCCAGAACCCGGCGCCGTTGGTGACGTACAGCTGGGTGCCGTCGATGGTGGCGTGGCCGGAGACGACGGGTTGGGCCATCCGGACCACGTAGTCGAACGGCCAGATCTGCCCGCCGTGGGTGTGGCCGGACAACTGAAGGTCGACGCCCCGCTTGGCCGCCTCGTGTACCGCGACCGGCTGGTGGGCGAGCAGCACGACCGGCCGGTTCGGGTCCCGGTCGCCGAGTGCGGCGTCGAAGTCGGGGCCGGCCGCGACGCCGGTGCCGGTGGCCGACACGTCGTTGATGCCGGCCAGATCCAGCACGCCACCGGGGGTGACGATCTCGCGTCTGGTGTTCTGCAACACGCGGAGGCCGAGCCGGTCCACCTCGGCGACCCACTCGGCGACCCCGGAGTAGTACTCGTGGTTTCCGGTGACGAAGTAGCTGCCGTACCGGGACCGCAGGTCACGCAGGGGTGCCGCGGCCGGGCCGAGTTCGGCAACCGAGCCGTCGACCAGGTCGCCGACCACGGCGACCAGATCCGGGTCCAGCCGGTTGACCATCGCGACGATCCGCTCGGCGTGTGCCCGGCCGGCCAGCGGGCCCAGGTGGATGTCGGACACGGTGGCGATGCGCAGGCCGTCCATCCGGCGAGGCAGTTTGGCCAGCCCGATCCGGACCCGGTCGAGCCGGGGCGGACCGGTCGCCACCCGTACGCCGTACCCGGTGACGCCGGCGGCGGTGAGCCCGGCGAAGATGGCCGCGCCGCGAGCCAGCAGCAGCCGGCGGCTGGGATCGTGGCCGGAGTCGGCACCTGCCTGGTCCGATTCCTCATCCCTCGGCGCCGGACCTGGGCCCTCCGCTGTCGCGACGGCGGGCGTCCGTGCGGGCGCCGGGGCACTTGACGGAGTGGGCGTCTGTGCGGCCGACGAGGCGAGCGGGGCCCGCGCGGCCGACGGGGCGGGCGTCCGCGCGCTCGACAGTTCGGGTTTCCGGGCACTCGACGGGATCGGCGCGGGCCGACCACGCCGGTCCAGCGCGATCCGGGCGGCCAGTCGCGGCAGTTCCAGTGCGGCCAGCACCAGCACCAGGTAGAACATCAACGCCAGCCACAGGTAGCCCGGCCAGGCGAGCCAGTAGAGGCCCCTGCTGGCTCCGACCATCGCCCCGAGCACGGCCAACGCCAGCAGCACCGCGAGCCCGGCACCGATCCGCCGCCACCGGCGGGACCGGGTGGTGTCACGTACCAGCCGCCGCCACAGGTAGAGGTGACTCAGCCCCAGCACGAGTACGAGCACCAGCAGAAGGAGCGCGATCGCCATGGTCGCTCAGCCTCCGGCGAACGGCGGTAGGACATCGATGGTCGCCCCGGACGGGACCACCGCCCGGCGGTCGTGCCAGGCCAGGCCGTCGACCAGGAAGCTGGCCACCGCCAGTACGGCACCGAGTCGCTCACCATGCCGGTCCAGCAACTCGGCGACCAGCTCGTCCAGGCACCGGACCGCCGGTAGCGACTCCTCGGTGAGCCCGGCCGCCGCGCGGGCAGCCGCGAAGTAGCGCACCGTTACCGACACGGTGTCAGCCTCCGATCGCCGACATGGGCCGGGCGGGTTGCAGGAACGTCGGATCGTCGATGCCGTGCCCGGCCCGCTTGACCCACATCGCGGTACGCCAGCGGTCGGCCAACTCGGCGTCGTCGGCCCCGCCGCGCAGTGCCGCCCGCAGGTCGGACTCCTCGGTGGCGAACAGGCAGTTGCGGACCTGTCCGTCGGCGGTCAGCCGGGTGCGGTCGCAGTCGCCGCAGAACGGTCGGGTGACACTGCCGATCACACCCACCCGGGCCGGCTGCCCGGCGGCGTCCACGTACCCGTCGACCAGCCAGGTTTCGGCGGGCGCACCGGCCCGGTCCACCGGGTCGGGCAACAGGGTCACCGACGACCGCAGGGCGGACAGGATCTCCTCGGCCGTGACCATGGTCCGGCGGTCCCAACCGTGCTGGGCGTCCAACGGCATCTGCTCGATGAACCGCAGTTGATAGCCGTGTTCCAGGGCGAAGCGCAGCAACCCGGGGGCCTCGTCGTCGTTCACGCCACGGATCAGCACTGAGTTGATCTTCACTGGACGCAGCCCCGCGTCGTTCGCCGCGGCCAACCCGGCCAGCACGTCGGGCAGCCGGCTGCGGCGGGTCAGCTCGGCGAACCGGGCGGGATCCGTCGTGTCCAGTGAGACGTTCACCCGGTCCAGCCCAGCCGCTCGCAGCGGTGCGGCCAGCCGGTCCAGACCAATTCCGTTGGTGGTCAGCGAAAGCCGGGGCCGGGGCCGCAACCCGGCCACCTGGCCGACGATGTCCACCAGGCCGGGCCGGATCAGCGGCTCTCCGCCGGTGAAACGCACCTCGGTCACGCCCAGCCGGACGACCGCGATCCGGACCAGTCGGACCACCTCGTCGTCGGAGAGCACCTCGGACCTGGGCAGCCAGGGCAGTCCCTCGGCCGGCATGCAGTAGGAGCAGCGCAGGTTGCATCGATCGGTCAGCGAGACCCGCAGGTCCGTCGCCGTCCGTCCGTACCGGTCGCCGAGGCCGGCGCCGGGCGGGCGGACGGTCGGGTCCGGTCGGTCGTCCCCCGCGTGCCCGATGACCGGAGTGCTCATCGGTCGACCGTAGCGCGTCAGTCCGACAGCGCGGCACGCGCAGTCGAAGCCACCGAATCGCGGTACGCGCCACCGAAGAGGGCGGTGTGCACCAGCATCAGGTGCAGTTGGTGTACCGGCACCCGCCGCCGCCAACCGTCGGCCAGCGGCCAGAACTCCCGGTACGCGGCCAGGGTGCGGTCGAGGTGGGGGGTGCCACCGAAGAGAGCCAGTTGCGCGAGATCGGTCTCCCGGTGCCCGCCGTGCGCGGCCGGATCGACCAGGAAGGCCCGCCCGGAGGCGGACCAGAGCACATTCCCCGGCCACAGATCACCGTGTACCCGGGCGGGCGGCTCGGCACCGCCGTACCCGTCGATCCGGGACACCACCGCTTCGACCAGGGCCGCGTCCGCCGGGTCGAGGGCGCCGTTGTCCACCGAACGGCGCAGGTACGGCAGCAGCCGGGTCCGGGCGAACCAGTCGGCCCACGGACCGGTCGCCGGGGTGTTGTCCTGAGGGAGCGCGCCGATGAATCCCGGCCAGTCGGCGCCGAACGCCGGCGCGCCGGCCCGGTGCAGCGCGGCCAGGTCCCGACCGAGGCGTTCGGCGGCCGCCGGCTCGGCCGGGCCCGGCTCGATCCACTCCAGCGCCAGCATCCCGGGAAGGGCGACCAGGACCTCGGGCACCGGCACGGCACCGGCCTCGGCGAGCCAGCGCAGGCCGGCGGCCTCGGCGGCGAAGAATCCCGCCGGCACCGGCGATTCCGCCTGCTCCGGCCAGGTCTTGGTGAACAGCGAGGTGCCGTCGTCGAGGGTCAGCCGGGACGCCGCGCAGATGTCGCCGCCGGGGACCGGTGTCTCCCGGATGCGCTGGTGGGTGAGAAAGGCGGGCAGTTGCCCCGGGTGCGCGCGCAGGTACGCCAGGTCCATCCGGGAACGGTAACCCGGGGATCAAGGTCCGGAAGCGCCTTGAACTGGACGGATACGCAGAGTGTCTGTGGATAACCCGCGTGTCATCCACAGGTGCTCGATCTCGATGTCGCGCCGCGCCGGACCTGTTGGCCAGGCTGCTCACATGGTCTCCTGCGAACCTTCCCGGCTCATGGTCCGCTCACCCGCCGACCTGGTCGCGGCCGTGCCCTACCTGCTCGGTTTCCACCCGTCCGACAGCGTCGTCGCGATCGCCCTGCGCGGCACGCAGGTGGCGTTCGCCGCCCGGGGTGACCTGCCGGCGTCCCCGTCCGACCCGCCCGACTCCGGCCGGCTGCCGGCCGATCAACTGGCGGCGATGGCCCAGCAGATCGCCGAGGTGGTCGGGCGGCAGCAGGCGGACGCGGTCACCGTGGTGGGCTACGGCCCGCCGGAACGGGTCACCCCGATGATCGACGCCGTCGGCGCGGCGGTACGTCGGAACGGTCTGCTGGTGCTCGATCTGCTCCGGGTCACCGGTGACCGGTACTGGTCCTACCTCTGCGACAACCCGGAGTGCTGCCCGCCCGAGGGCATGCCGTTCGACGCGTACGCCAGCCCGGTCGCCGCCGCGGCGATCTTCGCCGGCCAGGTCGCGCTGCCGGACCGGCAGGCCCTTCAGCGGCAGGTGGCGCCGGTCGGTGGCGCCGAGCGGGTGGCGCTGCGCCGGGCCGCGGATCGGGCCAGCCGCCGACTGTCAACGCTGCTCCTGGACGCGGCGGCGGCCGCACTGCCCGGGCGGACCGGCCCCGGCGGCGGGGGCGACGCCGGGGGCGGGGGCGGGGCGTCCTCGGCGACGAAGGGCGCCGGCTCGGGCCCGGCCGCGGCGTCGACGACGGACGGTGTGGGGCCGGGGTCGGCTCCGACGGCGGGCGACGCCGGATCGGGTGTGGCTCCGACGGCGGGCGGCGTCGGGTCGGGCACCGCTCCGGCGGCGGGCGGTATCAGGATGACTCGGGCGGCCCTGGACCGGGCCGGCCGATCGGCTCGGGATCGGGCGATCCGGGCGGCCGGGGTGGCGGCGCTGCGTGTCGCCCGGGAGCGGCACCGGGCCGGTACGCGGCTCACCGACGACGAGGTGGCCTGGTTGGGCGTGCTGCTCAGCCGGGTACCGGTCCGGGACCATGCGTGGCGCCGGATCGACTCGGGTGAGGACCAGGTGGCGCTGTGGATGGATGTCGTGCGCCGCGTGTCGACCCGGCTCGCCGCCCCGCCCGCGAGCCTGCTGGCCTACGCCGCCTGGCGGGCCGGGCAGGGTGCGCTGGCCGCGGTCGCCGTCGAACGCGCCCTGGCGGCCGATCCCGGCTACTCGATGGCGCTCCTGATGGACGAGGCGCTGCGGGCCGGACTGCCGCCGTCGGCCCTCGACGAGCTACGGGCCGCCCGCCGTCGCCGGCGGCGCGGTCCAACCCAAGGTCGGTGAAATTGGGGCCTTACCGCGCTCGGACCCCCCGACATCGCCGACCTTGGGTCGATCATGCGTGGTGTCCCGGCGGGAGGACGCGGCGCTGTCGGGCGGGCCCGTTTCGCCGGTCGAGTCGGGCTCGGCCGGCCGAGCGGGCACTTCAGCGAGCGGGCACCTCAGGTGGTGATCCGGTGGGTGCCGGTGTAGACGTTCATGGTCGGTCCGCGCAGAAAACCGACGAGCGTCATCCCCGCCTCCTCGGCGAGATCGGCCGCCAACGTGCTGGGCGCGGACACTGCCGCCAGCATCGGCAGGCCGGCCATCCACGCCTTCTGGGTCAACTCGAAACTGGCTCGCCCGGACACCATCAGGACCTGGCCGGTCAGCGGCAACCGATCCTGCCGAGCGGCCCAGCCGATCAACTTGTCCACCGCGTTGTGCCGTCCGACGTCCTCCCGGACCGCTACCAGCGAGCCGTCCGAGTCGAACAGACCCGCCGCGTGGAGACCACCGGTCCGCTCGAAGGTCCGCTGCGCGGCCCGCAGCCGGTCCGGCAGCGCGGCCAGGGTGGCGGCGGCCATCGTCAGCGGATCGGTGGCCACCGGGTACGGCGAGCGGGTTCGCACCGCGTCGATGCTGGCCTTGCCGCAGACCCCGCACGAACTGGTGGTGTAGAAGGCCCGTGCGGCGTCGTCGGTCGGCTCGGGTACCCCGGCGGCGAGCACGACATCAACCACGTTGTACGTGTTGGCGGCGTTGTCCCCGGCGCACAGTCGCGCGGTCGAGACGTCCTGAGCCGATCGGATCAGGCCCTCGGTCAACAGGAATCCGATGGCCAGGTCCAACTCGTCACCGGGAGTACGCATGGTGACCGCCAGCGGGCGCCGCCGCCCCGGCCCGGCCCGGCCGACCCGGATCTCCAGCGGTTCCTCGCCGGCGAGCGTGTCGGGGCGACGGACGGCCACGGGTGCCGCCCGATCCGGCGCCCCGAGGTCGATCCGCAGCACGTTCCGTCGGTCGCTGGCACGCCCCATGCCGCCATCCTGCCTCGCCCGGCCGGCAGACGCCGGGCGGGCTACGGTGGCCGCGTGGGCGACTACGAGGCGGGCCGCGGGACTGGGGACGGGGCTGGCCGGGTGGGCGGGTACGGGGCGGTGTTGCTGGCCGGTGGGGCCGCGCGGCGGATGGGTGGGGTGGACAAGCCGTCCGTCCGGGTGGGCGGACGCTCGATGCTGGACCGGGTGCTGGCCGCGGTGGCTGACGCTGCGCCCCGGGTCGTGGTGGGTCCCGGCGTCGGCCTACCCACCGGCGTGCTGAGCGCCCGGGAGGAGCCGCCGGGCGGCGGCCCGGTGGCGGCCCTCGCGGCCGGTCTGGCGCTGCCGGAACTGGCCACTGTCGCCGAGGTCGCCGTGCTGGCGACCGACCTGCCGTTGCTCACCCCGGCGGCGGTGGCGCTGCTCCGAGGTGAACTCCGGACCGGTGGTTCCGATGGCGCCTGTTACCTCGACGCGACCGGCCGGCGGCAGCCACTGTGCGGAGTGTGGTGGACCGCCGCGCTGCGCCGGGCCGTTGACACGCTGGCCGCGACCCGGGACGGCTCGGTGGCGGGTGCCTCGGTACGCGCCCTGCTCGCCGGCCTGACCGTCCGTGAGGTGGCCTGGCCGGCGGCCGGCCCGCCGCCCTGGTTCGACTGCGACACTGACGCGGACGTCCGGAGTGCGGAGGAGTGGGCCGATGACAACCATGGATGACTGGGTGGCGGCGGCCAGTGCGGAACTCGGCCTCGAACCGGCCGACGTCTCCCCGCCGCTCATCCTCGATCTGGCCCGGGACGTGGCCCACCAGGTGCTCCGCCCAGGGGCGCCCGTCACGGCGTACCTGCTCGGCCTGGCCGTGGGTCGCGGCGCGGATCCGGCCGCGGCGGCCAGGCGGCTTGGCGAACTGGCCCGGCGGTGGGACGCGACGGCGGTCGGAGACGCGTAGCTGGTGGCGCACATGCCGGCCGCCCGGTCTCCCAATGAGGCGGGGCATATCCGAGTGAGCGGCCCACGGACCGGGTAGAGCAGATCCCGACTGTCCGGATCCGCGGACTCGGGCAGGGCCACCCCGGGCGCGGCCCGGACAGCTGTCGGCTTCGGGTCCGGGACGTCCCGCCCGACCACGCCATCGCCTAGGGTGTGCCAGACGGACGGAGGCGATCATGACGGAAGACCACCCCTCGCCCCCCAGCCACGACGTGCCATGGGCGGACGCGACCGCCGCGCTCGACCCGGTGCTGCTGGACGAGCCCACCACGGCCGACCTGCGGCTGAAGGTGACCGAGGCCTGGCAGGACTTCGCCCGGTCGCTGGCGACGGCGCTGCGCGCGCTGCCGGCCGGGGCGCAACTCGAACTCACCCTCGACCCGACCGCCTCCGGCACCGGTGAGGCTGTCTACTCGGTGGCGGTCGACGTGGGTGAGGGGGACCGGCTCGGCGCACGGGCGGTCGGCAACGCCACGCTGCCCGACGGCTACCGGCTGGACCGGGCTGCCGTCGCGGCGATGGTGGCGCTCGGCTGGTCTCCGCCGGGCGTCGTCGAGGGGTCCGGCGACCAGTTCGGGCTGGGCGGCAGCCGGGCCGAGGCCGGCCGGATCTCCACGATCGTGGCCCGGACACTGCGCGACGTGTACGGGGCACCGCACCCGGCCTTCCTGGTCTACCTGGCCCGGGATGTCGACGACGAGCCGGTGCCGATCGAACCGCTCGGTCCCGCTCGCGCGGCGGCGGCCATCGAGCTGCCCGTCGAGGTCGACCTCGACGCCGCGATCGCCGCCGCCCGGGAGGAGGGGGCCCGGGACACAGACGAGGACGAGGTGCTCGGTCTCGACGACCGGGTCCGTACGGTGATCTCCACGATGCTCCGCGCGAACCCCGAGCACCTCCAGGTCGACTCGGACGGTGACATCAGCATCCGGGCCGGCTCCGCGATGGTCTTCGTCCGGGTCCGGGACAACCCGCCGCTGGTGGACGTCTTCTCGCCGGTGCTGACCGAGGTGGAACCCACCGAGCGGCTGTACGTGAAGCTGTCCGAGCTGACCAACCGGATGCCGATCGGGCGGTTGTACTGCGCCAACGACACCGTCTGGGCCTCGATCCCGGTCTTCGGCCGGAACTTCCAGCCGACCCACCTGATGCTGGCCGTCCAGGTGATGACGGGGCTGGCCGACGAGTTGGACGACCGGTTGCTGGGCGAGTTCGGTGGGAAGCGGTTCTTCGGCGAGGGCGACAAGCCGGCCGAGCGGGAGCTCGGCCACCGTACCGGCATGTATCTCTGATCGCTGGGTTGGCCACCCGGCGGACGGGCCGACGCGCGGTGCCCTGTCCACGGCGCGATGCGCCGTCCGCCCACGGCCCGTCGCGGGTCACGAGTGCGTCGTACACATGTGCTATCCACAGGCTGTGGATGACACATGTGTACGACGGTCCGGGGTCAGCCCGGAGCGGCCACGACGGTGGGTGACTCGATCAGCCGGGACAACACGATCATGCTCCGGGTCGAGGTCACGAACGACTCGGCGCGTAACCGCTCCAGCGCCTGCTCCAGGTGGGCGATGTCGGCGGCCCGCAGGTGGACGATGGCGTCGGCCTCGCCCGAGACGGTGTACGCGGCCACCACCTCGGGATGCCGTCGGGTCGCCGCGGCGATCTGAGCCGGGGTGGTCCGCCCGGTGCAGAACAGCTCGATGAACGCCTCGGTGGTCCACCCGACGGCGGCCGGGTCGACGACGGCGGTGAATCCCTTGATCACACCGGCCGACCGCAGGCGGTCCACCCGGCGCTTGACCGCCGGTGCGGAGAGCGACACCCGCATTCCGATCTCCGCGTACGAGGCGCGCGCGTCGGCAACGAGCGATGCAATGATCCGCTGGTCAACGCCGTCGATGTGCAACGTTCCGCCTCTCCGAAGCAATGCTTGCGGCTGTCACCGTTGCTCCACCGTACTTACTCTTGGTGTTCGTGAACCAGCAGCGCACACCGCGAAAGCGGACATATCTAATGTGCCCGCCGGAGTATTTCGCGGTGGAGTACGCGATCAACCCGTGGATGGACACCGCTGAGCCGGTGGACACCGAACTCGCGGTCAAGCAGTGGGAGGCGCTGCGCGAAACGCTGGTCCGGCTCGGGCACACCGTCCGCGTGCTGCCGCCCCGGGAGGGACTTCCGGACATGGTCTTCGCCGCGAACGGCGCGTTCGTGGTGGACGGCACGGTCTACGGCGCCCAGTTCCGGCACGAGCAGCGCGCCGCCGAGGCGGCCGCGCACCGCGCCTGCCACGAGGCCGACGGGTGGCGGTTCGTCGCCCCGGGCGAGACCAACGAGGGCGAGGGCGACTTCGCGTACCTGCCCCGGGCGTACGGCGGGTTGATCCTCGCCGGGTACGGCTTCCGCACCGAGCCGGCCGCGCACGCCGAGGCGCAGGAGGTGTTGAACCATCCGGTGGTGTCGCTGCGCCTGGTGGACCCGCGCTTCTACCACCTCGACACGGCGCTCGCGGCCCTCGACGACGAGCGGGTGACGTACTTTCCGGGTGCCTTCTCGGTGGCCGCCCAGAAGGTGCTCGCGCAGCTCTTCCCCGACGCCGTGCTGGCCGACGAGGTCGACGCCTTCGCATTCGGGCTGAATCTGGTCAGTGACGGACGGCACGTCGTGCTCAACAGCGAGGCGACGGGCATGGCGGCCAAGGTCGCGGCGGCCGGTTATGTGCCGGTCCAGGTCGACCTGTCGGAGCTGAAGAAGGGTGGCGGCAGCGTGAAGTGCTGCGTCGCCGAGTTGCGTCATTGAGGTGTTGGGGTTCCGTCGGTCCCCCCCCTTCTGGTTGTTCGGGTTTGGTCCTGTCGTGGGTGGGCCGGGCGGAACCTTCGGGCTGGCCCACTCTTGGCGGTCAGGCTTGATCCCGTCGTGGGTGGGCCCGGCGGAACCCTTCGGCTGACCTACTCTTGGCGGTCAGGCTTGATCCCGTCGTGGGTGGGCCCGGCGGAACCCTCGCGCTGGCAGGTTCCTCGACTGGGCGGAGGAACCTGCCGAAGAGCCGTCAGCCCAGCGTGCCGAGTTCGTCGATCATCACGTTGGACAGCACCTGGCCGTCCTGCTGCACCCGGCGCAGATACCAGGTCTGCTGCGGCGTACGTGGTTGGTTGAACTGCCAGGGACCGCGCGGGCTGTCGATCTGGCCGACCCGGCCGAGCGCCAGGTTGAGGGACTGCGGATCCGGCTTGCCCTGCGTGATCCGCAGGGCCTTGTCCAGTACCTGCGCCGCGTCGTACGAGGCCATGGCGTAGGTGGTCGGCGTGGTCTCGTGCGCCTTGCGGAAGGCCGAGGCGAACTTCCGGTTCGCGTCGTTGTTGAGATCCGGCGAATAGTTGAGGGCGGTGATGACGCCGTTCACCTCGGCCGGCTTGAGCTCGCTGAGCACGGCACCCTCGGTCAGGAAGCCGGAACCGAACACCTTGCCCCGGTAACCGGCGGCGTGCAACTGCCGCAGGAACTGGATCGCCGCGGTACCGGCGAAGAAGCAGAACAGCGCGTCCGGATCGGCCGACATCAGCCGCTGGATGTCGCTGTCGAAGGCGTCCGACGGCGGGTCGATGGAGTCGGTGGTCCAGATCGGCTGACGGGCCAGGCGCGGGTCCGTGGCGCCGAAACTCTCCCGGAACCCGTTGACGGCGTCGGTGCCCGCCAGGCTCTGCGGCGAGATGGCGACGACCTTGCCCTTCTTCGGCACCTGGCTGGCGACGTAGGACCCCAGCGCCTTGCCCGGCTCGTCGTTGACGTACGAGGTACGCCAGATGTAGACGACGCTCTGCAGGTCGTGCGGCGAACCGTTGGAGGCCACCAGCGGCACCTTCGCGCGCTCGACGGTGTCGCGGATGCCCAGCATCACCGACGAGTTGACCACCCCGGTGAGGGCGAGCACACCCTGCTTGAGCAGCCCTTCCACGGCGGCCTTGCCGGAATCGGGCGTGTCACCCTCGTCGGCCGTCAGCAGCTCGACCGGGTGACCGCCCAGCTTGTTGTCGTTCAGCTCCAGGAACAGCCGGAAACCGTCGCGCAGGTCGTTTCCGATGGCCTTGTAACCGCCGGACTCGGGAGCGACCAGGCCGATCCGCACCGGTGTGGTGTCGGCCGGCGACGCGGTGTCCGCACCGCTGTCGTCGGTGCCGCAGGCGGTGACCAGCCCACCACCGCCGAGCGCAGCCAGGAGTTTGAGGACCTGCCTGCGGTCCAGATGCGACACCGATACCTCCCACTGGTGTAACCGATCGTGGTCCATCCGGCGTTCTACCCGGTCCCGGACGCCGCGTCAATGTCACGCTCGGTGGTGTGCAGCGTCCGGAGCGCCCCGGTCACCGTCGGCCACGCCGCCGAGAGTGGATCGATCAGGCTGAAATGCTCGCACTCGGGCAGCTCAATCAGCGTCACCGGGTCGCCGGCGGCCCGTGCCACCCGCGCGTACGTCCGGCTCAACGCGATGGGTACCTGGCGGTCGAGCGCACCGTGCAGAATCACGGAGGGTATTCTCAGCGGAACCCGCTGTGCCGGATCCGCCGCCGCGTACCGGTCGGGGAACAGCTCCGGTCCGCCGCCGAGCAGCGCGGTCACGGCACCGTCGTCCAGGTCCAGCCGGTGGGCGGCCCGCAGATCGGCCACCGGGGCCAGCGCCAGCACCCCGCCGACCCGCGGGCCCGCGCCGGCGCACCACAGCGCGAGCTGCCCCCCGGCCGAGTGGCCGAGCAGGATCGGATCACCCTGCGGCACGGTGCCGGTGTGCTCCGCCAGCAGGGCCGGCAACGCCGCCACCCCGGCCGCGACGTCCGTGCCGGTGACCGGCCAACCGCCATCCGGGTCGCCGGTCCGCCGGTACTCCAGCTGGGCCACCGGATAGCCGAGTCCGGCGAGCGCGTCGGCCAGTGGACCCGTGTGGGTCCGGTCGTACTCACGGCGCCAGAAGCCGCCGTGGATGACAATCACCAGCGGGTACGCGCCGTCGGCGCCCTCCGGCAGCCGCAGGTCCGCCACCTGGTCCCGATGCGGGCCGTACCGCACCGTCGTGTCCGGCGGCGGCGCGGGCCGATCGAGCACCTCGCGCGGGTCGCTGATCATGAGTGCGAGGGTAGCGCCCGGCCCTCGGGACCCGGGCAGCGAACCGGGTACGTCCCAGAGCGGCCGACGGGAGCGGGGTTTCCCGGACCGGTGGGCTTTCCGCCGCGCCCGACCCGACGAGCGGTGGCGGGGGGTTCTGCGGGAAGATGAGCGGCATGAACGATGGACTGCCCAACCCCGAAGAGCAGGACGAGAGCCGCCCGACCAGCCGCCCCGGCACGGTCGTGGTCGTCGGCCCCGACGGTCGGCCCGTCGGCACGGTGCAGACCGACCCGGAGGTGACCGGGGAGGACCCGTCCCGCCTGGTCGAGCAGCCGGCCAAGGTGATGCGGATCGGGAGCATGATCAAGCAGCTCCTTGAGGAAGTGAAGGCCGCACCGCTGGACGAGGCGGGCCGGCAGCGGCTCCGCGAGATCCACCTGCGGTCGATCGTCGAGCTGGAGGACGGGCTGGCGCCCGAACTGCGTGAGGAACTGGCCCGGATCTCGCTGCCGTTCACCGAGGACACCACGCCGAGCGAGAGCGAACTGCGGATCGCGCAGGCCCAGCTGGTCGGCTGGCTGGAAGGGCTCTTCCACGGCATCCAGGCCGCGCTGGTCGCGCAGCAGATGGCCGCCCGGGCCCAGTTGGAGCAGATGCGGTCCGGCGGTCGGCAGGCGCTACCGATGGGTCCCAGCGGCATGGTCCCCGGAATGCCCGGCCCCCCGCCCGGCGAGGGCCACAACACCGGCCAATACCTCTGACACCCCACCCAGCCGCGCGCCCGCCCACCACTGGCTCCGGCCGGACCGGCCCACGACGGGATCAAGCCTGACCGCCCAGAGCGGCCGGAACCCCGCCCCGGTCACCCGGCTCGAAACCAATCAACCGGTGAACAACCCGTCGAGGTACGCAGCCACCCCGTCCTCGTTGTTCGACCCGGTCCGCTCGTCGGCGATCTCCAACACGCTCGGATGGGCGTTCGCCACCGCCACCGAACGGCCGGCCCAGGTCAGCATCGGTACGTCGTTCGGCATGTCGCCGAATGCGATCACCTCGGACTTGTCGACCCCGTACCGGGCGCAGAGCCAGGCCAGGCCCGCCGCCTTGGTCACCCCGGCCGCGGAGATCTCCACGAGACCTGAGTACGACGAGTGGGTGGCCTCGGCCAACCCTTCCACCGCCCCGGCGACCAGCTTCACGAACATGTCCGGATCACGGTCACCGGCCCGGACCAGCAGCTTCACGGCCGGCGCGGCGATCAGGTCGGCGTCGGTGTCGATCGGTCGTACCAACGGGTGGTCGTCCTCGTATGTCCGGACCGGCCAGTTCGGGTCGTGCCGCATGGACCGGCCGTCCTCGACCTCCACCGCGAACACCGCGCCGGGCACCTCGGCGCGCAACCGGCGGGCCACCTGGGCCAGCAGTTCCGGGGCCAGCGGGTCGGCCCGCAGCACGGCGTCGGCTGCCGGGTCGTACACCACGGCGCCGTTGGCGCAGACCGCCGGAAGCGACACCGTCAGTTTCTCGTAGACCACCGACAGCCAGCGCACCGGCCGGCCGGTGACCAGGACCACGTGGGTTCCCGCCGCCTCCAGCCGGGCCAGCGTGTCGGCGGTCCGCCGGCTCAGTGTGTGATCATCGTGGATGAGGGTGCCGTCGATGTCGGTGGCCACGAGCCGCGGCAGGCGTCCCATCATCGGGAGAGTAGTCGATCGAGGTAGACCGCCACCCCGTCGTCGTCGTTGCGCAGCGTCACCTCGTCGGCGACCGATCGGACCGACGGGTGGGCGTTGGAGACCGCCACCCGGGACCAGCCCGCCCAGTCGAACATCGGCAGGTCGTTCGGCATGTCACCGAAGACCAGCACCTCGGCCGGGTCGACGCCGAGATTCTGGGCCACCACGGCGAGCCCGCTGGCCTTGTCCACCCCCGGCGGGTTGATCTCGATGAAGCCGAGGCCGGCCTGGGTGAGGGTGGCCCGGGACGGTGGAATGATCCGCTGCGCCGTGGCCAGCAGCACATCCACGTCCTGGTTGGCGGTCCGGGCGAACGCCTTGATCACGTCACCGGAAACACACTCCGGACGGGTCCGGGCCTCGAACGCGTCCTGGTAGGGCCAGGACGGGTCGTGATCGCCCCACAGCGGTGCGCCCGGGGCGTCGGACGCCTCGACCATCACCGTCAGCGGGCCGACCACGTCCTCAAGCGCGGTCAGCAGTTCGGCGAGCACGGAACCGGGCAGCCGTTCGCTCCGGAGCACCTCCGGGCCCAGCGGATCCGTCTGGTCCACCACCCAGCCACCACCCGCCATCACCAGGAAGTCGGCCGCCCGGATGTCGTTGCGGGTCAGCTCGGTCAGCCGTGGGCCCCGACCGGTGGCACCGACGATGGGGATGCCGGCTGCCCGTACCCGGTCCAGGGTCTGGTGGGTGAACGCCGACACGGTGTTGTCGCTGCGGACGAGTGTGCCGTCGAGGTCCGTGGCGATCAGCTTGGGCAGTCCGGGTCGGGGCATGGCTTCCTCCTTCGCCCGTGCTCCGGGAGGTCACCGGGGTGGGTGGACCCGGTACGACGGGGCAGCAACCGTACCTCCGGCCGATGCGACCCATCCATGAATTCCGGGCGAAGTGCCGGATAACCCGAGGTCAGCGCGGTTCGAGGACGTCCCGGCCACCCAGGTACGGCTGGAGCGCCTTGGGGACCCGTACCGATCCATCCGGTTGCTGGTGGTTCTCCAGGATCGGCACCAGCCAGCGCGTGGTGGTCAGGGTGCCGTTGAGGGTCGCCGCCGTCTGCGGCCTGCCGTCGGCGTCCCGGTACCGCACGTTGAGCCGGCGGGCCTGGAAGGTGGTGCAGTTCGAGGTGGAGGTGACCTCCAGGTAGCGGTTCTGCGACGGCAGCCACGCCTCGCAGTCGTACTTGCGGGCGGCGCTGCTGCCCAGGTCACCGGCGGCCACGTCGATCACCCGGTACGGGATCTCGACCTTGGCCAGCATCTCCTCCTCCCAGCCGAGCAGCCGCAGGTGCTCGTCCCGCGCCTGTTCCGGACGGCAGTAGGAGAACATCTCGATCTTGTCGAACTGGTGTACCCGGATGATCCCCCGGGTGTCCTTGCCGTACGAGCCCGCCTCCCGGCGGTAGCACGACGACGAGCCGGCGTACCGCAGCGGCTCCGCGAGGTCGAGGATCTCCCCGGCGTGGTAGCCGGCCAGCGCCACCTCGCTGGTACCGACCAGGTAGAGGTCGTCCGCCTCCAACCGGTAGACCTCGCTGGCGTGCGCGCCGAGGAAGCCGGTGCCCTCCATCGACTCCGGCTTCACCAGCGACGGCGTGATGATCGGGGTCAGCCCGTGTTCGACGGCCTGGGCGATGGCGAGCTGGAAGAGGCCGAACTGGAGCAGCGCCCCGACGCCGGTCAGGAAGTAGAACCGGCTGCCCGAGACCTTGGCGCCACGTTCCGTGTCGATCGCGCCGAGCAACTCGCCCAGCTCCAGGTGATCCCGCGGATTTTCGAGAGCGGGTCGCTCACCGACCTCGCGCAGGACCTCGAAGTCGTCCTCACCGCCGGGGCGTACCCCCGCCTCGACGACGTTGGGGATCGCGAGCTGTGTCTCGCGCAGCCGACGCTCGGCGTCGCCCACCGCCGCCTCGGCCGCCTTCACGTCCGCCGACAGCTCGCGGGTCCGGGCCAGCAGCTCGGTCTTCTCGTCACCGGTGGCCTTCGGCATCCGCTTGCCGAGCTGCTTCTGCTCGGCGCGCAGCGCCTCGAAGCGCCCCACCGCGGCCCGGCGCTCCTCGTCAGCGCGCAGCAGGTCGTCGACCAGAGACTCGGACTCGCCACGCAGCCGCTGGCTGGTGCGGACGGTTTCCGGGTCCTCGCGGAGCAGGCGCAGGTCAATCACGGCTGTTGAGCCTACCGGGACGAGCCCGGGGCGTTCATCCCGATATCCCGCCCGGCGGATCGCCAGGCCCGGTCCGTTGGCGGCGGACCACCGGCGGAGGAAAGTCCACCGGGGCGTCGGCCGGCGACGGGGCCCACGACGTGTCGGCCGACGGTTGCGCGGTCACCGTGAGGTCCAGTGGCGCATCCGGCTCCTCCAGCCGGCCCGCTGCCCCGCCGGACCCGGCGGCGGGCCGGCCGCGGCCGGCCAGCAACAGCGCGCAACCGAGCAGGGCGACCGCCACGAACGCGGCGAACAGGCCCCGGCCGTACTCGACCCGGACATCGTCCGTCGCGGTCAGGTAGAACATCCGGACACCAGCGTCGTCCATCGAGGTTACGGCGGCGGCCAGCAGGCCGAGCAGCGCGACGGTGAGACCCAGACCGGCGATTCGGACGTCGTGCCGGACAACCGGGGAGCCGAACAGCGCGAGCGTCACGCACACCAGAATGGCGAGCAGGCCGATCAGGTAGGCGGTCCCGAAGCCGCCGACCTCCGAGACGCTGGCCGGTACCCGCACCGACGCGCTGCCGGTCGGGAGACTCATGATCGTCCAGTCGCCGACCAGCGATCCGAGCGCGGCGGCCGAGCCGAGCAGCCCGACCGCGAACGCCAGCCCGCCATCCCGACGGGAAGTCACCGACCATCGCCCCACGTGCCGCCGGCGCTCCTGGTCCAGCTCGCCGCCGGGCGGATCCTGCCGGGGGACCGGGAACTCCTGGGTCATCGCCGTCCTCTCCCGCCGGATGCCTCGGCATTGACCTGCACCGGCTGACCGGACCGACCGGTACGGCGGCGGACCTGCCCACCGGGCCGGCTTCCGGCCGTTTTCCGGCCCGCATCATGACACGTCGCGATCGGATCGTCACGGTCAGCGCGCCGGACGGAGTCGATTCACCACCGAGCCCGTCGCACCGGACCGCTCGGTGCGTTAGCGTCGGCAGATGCCAATCCGAACCGCAACCGCGCTGTGGCAGGGAAACCTGACCGACGGCGCCGGCACCATCAAGACCGGCCAGGGCGGCCTGCAGGGCGCCTACTCGTTCGCCTCCCGGTTCGCCGAGGGCGAGGGGACCAACCCGGAGGAGCTGATCGGGGCCGCCCACGCCGGCTGCTACTCCATGGCCCTCTCGAAGGCGGTCTCCGACGCCGGCCACTCGCCGACCTCGGTCGCCACAACCGCCAAGGTCCACCTGGACAAGACCGACGCCGGCATGACCGTCACCCGGATCGACCTGGTCACCGAGGCGAACGTGCCGGGGCTGGACAGCGCCGAGTTCGCCAAGATCGCCGAGGCGGCCAAGGAGGGCTGCCCGATCTCCCGGCTGCTGTCCCCCGGTGCGCAGATCAGCCTGGACGCCCGGCTGACCTCCTGACCTCGGCTGCTCCTGGCGGCGGCTCCGCCTCGTGACTTCGGTTCCGCCGGGTCCGCGCCTGGGGTTCGCCGGGTCCGCGCTTGGGGTTCGCCGGGTCCGCGCTTGGGGTTCCGCCGGGCCCGCCCACTCTGGGCGGTCAGGCTTGATCCCGTCGTGGGCGGGCCCGGCGGA
>NZ_JBTIXF010000015.1:0-115764 GCF_055793945.1 Plantactinospora sp. A48
TGAGAAGGCTTCTGCGATCGTTGGGGATGCCATGGGATGCCGTGTGCCGGGTGGCTTCGGCCTACCCTGCCCCGGCCGGGCCGAGCTGGGCGGGCCCGGGCCGGGCTGGGCGGGGGCGGGCCGGGCCGAGCTGGGCGGGGGCGGCGGTGTTCGGGTGGGACCGGTGGGGTTGGTCGGGTTGGGCCGGTGGGGTTGGTCGGGTGGGGTGGTTGGTCGGGTGGGGCGGGGGGCTAGCGGCGGGCCAGCCAGGCGGTCCGCTCGGTACGGACGCTGAGGTCGTCGCGGTCGGCCAGGTTCTCGATGGTCCGTTCCAGGGCCGCGCGATCGGCTGCGGGGAGCTGTTCGTCCAGTTCGTGGCGCAGCCGGGACAGGGCGATCTGGGCGTACCGGATGGTGGCCGGGGGCAGCGGTGGCCGCAGGTCGATGTCGAAGCGCCGCTCGGTCACCTCGGTGAAGCCGGCGTGGGCGATCCGGGCGCCCCAGTCCTCGTGCATGTGCATGCCCGCCTCCTGCCGGCGTCTCGCCGCCGCGGCGTGGCCCAGGTCCTCCACGCGCTCGTCCGGGGTGCCGGTCAGGAACCGGGGGAAGGACTCCAGTTCGGCGATCACCAGCAGCCCGCCGGGCCGCAGGGCGCCGTACGCGGAGGCGAGCGCCCGCCCGGGGTCGGCCATGTGATGCATGGAGAAGGCCGCCCAGATCGCGTCGACCGGCCCGAGGTCGGGCCAGGGCCGGTCGAGATCGGCCTCGATGGTCTTGATCCGGTCGCCCAGTCCCTCGGTGTCGGCCCGGTTCCGTAGGTGGGCCAGCATCTCCGGGGAGATGTCGACGGCGGTGACCTCCGCCCCGGGCAGGTGTCGGGCCAGCGCCAGGGAGCCGGTGCCGCTGCCCGCCCCGAGGTCGACGACGCGGGGGCGGTCGGCGGCTTCCCGGCGTACCCAGTCGATCAGGTCGCGGTGGTAGTCCCCCAGGACCTCGGCGTCCAGGTCCAGCAGCTCGATCATGTGGTCGTGTGTCACCCGTCGACCGTAGCCATGCTTTGCCGAGTTGGCATAGCATCTTGCGTATGAAGCAAGGGACGGATGTGGAGGACCTGGTCCGGCAGCGGATTCGAGGACTGCGCCTGGCTCGCGGCTGGTCGCTGGACGAGCTTGCCGCCCGCTGTCTGCTCAGCCCCTCCACGCTCAGCCGGATCGAGACCGGCCACCGGCGGATCGCCCTGGACCAGCTGACCGCGATCGCCCGGGCGTTGGACACCACGCTCGACCAGCTCGTCGAGTCGGGTTCCGACGACGACGTGGTGATCCGGCCGCACTGCAACCCGGAGCGCGGCACCACCACCTGGCTGCTGTCCCGGGATAGCCGACAGACCGTCGCCAAGATGCGGATCACCCGGAAGGTCCCGGAGGAGCTGCGGGTACACCCGGGGCGCGACTGGTTCACCGTGCTGTCCGGCACGATCGTGCTGCGGCTCGGTGAGCGCACGATCCTGGTCCGCAAGAACGAGGCGGCCGAATTCTCCACGATGGTCCCGCACGCGTTCGGCGCGTACGGCGGCCCGGCGGAGATCCTCGGCATCCTCGACCACGAGGGCGAACGCACCCACCTACCCCTGGAAGGTCAGACCGGTACGGACCCAGTCGACCCCTCGACCGGCCCCTGACGACGACCGGGACGCCATCGCCGCCCGCGTGGCGGCTGTTGGACTGTCCGGGAATCCGTTGCCACCCCTGGGCAGCGTGGCGGGGACCGAACGATCCGACCACTGTGGAGGACATTCTGCTGGCGGAGGCTCTGGGTGTGCCGGCGGACTGGGTCAGCGACTGCGGGCCCCGGGGTCTGGCCGAGAAGGGATTTCAGGGGCTTCGCCCGGTGCTCGGGCACAACCACCCGTTGACCCGATGGGCGCGGGATCAAGTGGGTCTCATCTCCGCCCGGATGGGTGGCCAGCGCCAGCCCAAGGGAGGCCGGCGCAAGCCGCGATAGCCTCGAAGGCGGACGGGTCGGGGGCCTATCCTGGAGGTGGCGGCCCGTCTTAGGTGGAGGCCGGCGGACCGCCACCCACCTTCCATCCGGGAGTGCCCTCGATGTCCGACCGGGTCCGCGCCCCAGTCGATCCCAGCTTCCCCGCGGAACTGGCCCGGCTGCGCCGTGAGCGCGGCCTCTCGCTACGGGATCTCGGGCGCCTCGCCTACCGCAGTAAAAGTCACCTTCACGAACTCGAACGCGGTACGAAGGTTCCGACGCCGGAGGTCGCGGAACAGCTCGACCAGGTGCTGGAAGCGGATGGCCGGCTGACCCGGCTCGCGTGCCTGCCGGTCCCGACGGAGCTGCCCGCCGCCGACGAAGTGGAAGCATGGGAGCTGGCTCGGCGGGTCGAGGCCACGGATGTTGGCACAGATACGGTCGAGCGGATCGAGCGAGCCGTCGATGAGCTGGCCAGCGCCTATCCGACCACGGCCTCCCAGGACCTGCTTGTCGCCGTCCAACGGCACCTGTCGTACCTGCCTCGGCTGCTCGACGGACGTGCGACCCTGGCCGCCCGGCGGCGGCTCGTCGTCGCTGGTGGATGGCTGGCGCTCCTGCGCGCGACGGTTCACATCGATCTTCGGCAGATGGCGGCGGCTGATGCGTTCCTGACCACCGCCGACCAGCTCGGCGCACACGCCGAGCACCCGGAGATCCGAGCGTGGTGCCTGGAAACCAGGGCGTGGGAAACCCTGACCCGGGGCGATTACCGCACCGCGCTGAACCTGACCCGTCAGGCACAGACTGTCGCTCCGCGTGGCAGCTCGGCACACCTCCAGTCCGTTGCACAGGAGGGCCGTGCCTGGGCGCGGCTTGGCGACCGACGTCGAACCCGGCAGTTGCTTGGTGAATTGGATCGGCTGGTCGCCTCGCTGCCAGCTCCGGACCGTCCGGAGCATCATTACCGGTACGACCCGGCCAAGGCCGCCGCGTACACCGCGACGACGCTCGCCTGGGCCGGTGACCCGGCGGCCGAGGCAGCCGCCCGGTCGGTGCTTGCCGAACTCGACCCGACCGGCGACGGAGGACCACGACCACGACGTTCCGCGTCTGCCCGGCTCGATCTTGGCCTGGCGCTGGCGGCCACCGGCGAGCCGGATGAAGCGGCAGCGGTCGCCACGACGGCGGTCAGCTCGGGCCGTGTCGTGGCGTCGAACTGGTGGCGGGCCACTGAGGTGCTGACCGCCGTCGAACGGTCCGGTAGTCCGGCGGCCCGGGACCTGCGCGACGCATACGACGCCTTCCGCCCCTAACGAGTCGCGTGGTCGTCCGCTGAGCGGTGGACGAGCGCGGACGCCTGGCGGACCGTCGGGTTCTGTTCGCCGCCATCGCATTCCCCGAGGGTGAATGGTGGGCATGGCCGCCGGGTCCCCTTTTCGTCGGCCACGCCCCTACCTGAAGGGGGTACGCGGCGATGGCGTCGGTCAACGAGAGGTCAGCGGAACGCGCCGGTCGGTGGTGGCGACGGTGAGCGGCGAGGTCCGGCCGGGCATCGCCGTGGGCGATCTGCTGTTCATCGGTCGGGAGGCGTCGGTGCAGTTCGACGGGGACCGGGCGTTGTGGTTGCGGGTCACCTCGCTCGATCCGCGTCCGACGTACGAGGGCTGGGTGTGGCTGACCGGCTACGTGCTGGACGAGCACGGCGCTGCCGTCGAGCGGCGGGAGGTGTACGTCCAGCGCGCGGGTGTGCGCCGGGTTGCCGCTCGAACGGATTCGGCGCGGTACGTGTCGGACCGGACCACTGTCCGTGCCGCTCCGGATCAGCCGCCCGTCCGTCCCACGCCAGATCAAATACCCGTCCGTCTCGTACCGGATCAGGGGCCTGCTCGTCCCGGGCCGAGCCATGCGACCGCCCGGTCCGGGGCGGTTCGGGTCGCTCGCCGGCAGCGGGTCGGGCGGTGAGGACCGCCGTTGCCGCCCGGTGTCGGCGGTGGCGGGTGCGGTGGCCGGAGCCGATCGTCCCGGCGCCGTTGATGTGCCTGTCCTGCGCGGTGCTGACGGCCGACCGGCTGCCGCACGACTGGTGCGAGGGCTGCGTGCCGTGGGACGGGTTGCTGCTGCGCTGCCTGTGCCGGCAGTGCCACCCGACGGCGGGCCGGTAGCCGCCGGGGGGTCCGGCGGCTCGACCAACCCTGGTACGGCAGATGCCGCCGTCGTCTACCCGGGCTTCGCTGCGGTCGGTGGCGGCGTGGTCAGGCTCTGGAAGCACGGGCGCAGCAGGTCGACGATCTGCTCGGGCGAGGCGTCCGCGAGGTGCGTGAGGCGGAGCAGGTACCGCTCGGCGATCACGCCGTGGACGATCGCGCTGAGCAGGCTCGCGCGCAGGTCGGCGTCGGGTGTCGGGATCGCCTCGGTGAGCTGGTTGAGCTGGGGCTCGGCGGCGGCCCGGTAACGGTCGGCGGCGTCGGCGTTGGTGAGCATCGAGCGCAGCACCGCCAGGGAGGCCGCCGGTTCGCCGGTCAGGCGCCGGCCAAGCGACGTGAGCAGCGCCTCGGCCACCTCGCCCGAGGTGCCGTCGGGCAACTCGTCGGCGGGCACCTCGACGGCCCGGGCGAAGAGCAGGTCCTTGCTGCCGAAGTAGTGCATGACCAGACCGGCGTCGACGCCGGCAGCCGACGCCACGGCCCGGATGGTGGTCCGGTCGTAGCCGAGTTCGGCGAAGATCTGGCGGGCCGCGGCGAGGATGCGCTCCTCGCTCTGGCGGCGCTGTTGCGCCCGGGTCGGGCGAGCGCTCGATTCGGTCACGGGTTCATTCTACGGCTGTTGACCGACGGCTCTGTACGTTCTACGCTCGTTCAATCAACAAGCGTTGAACGAAAGAGGATGGCCATGACCGCCACATCACGCGACGTCGTCGAGCAGGTCCTGCGCGCCAGCCTCGAGCAGGACACCGAAGGTTTCGTCAACCTGCTCGCGCTGGACGCCTACCTCGAGTGGCCGTACCGACCAGCGGGCGTGCCGGGTCGGGTGGCGGGTCGTGACAAGATCCGCGAGTTCCTGACCGGGCAGGCCAACGGCCTCGTCAAGTTCGACGAGTACCGCGACACGGTGATCCACGAGACCACCGATCCCGAGGTGGTGATCGTCGAGTACGAGGCGCACGGCACCGTGCTCCCCACCGGCGCGCCCCTGCACCAGACGATCATCGCGGTCCTGCGGATCAGGGACGGCCTGGTCGTCTCGTACCGCGACTATCTCGACCCCCTGGTACTGGCCGAAACCCTGGCCAGCGTCGGCAACGTCTGACGGCAGCCGGGCGTTCGGAAAGGCCGCCGGGGCCGGGGGACCGTCGCGGCGGGCTGGACCGGGTACGTTGCCCGCAACCGTCGCGCGGTTCGCCGGGAGGTACGCCTGATGCGGGTCGAACTGTCCACCCGGGCCGGTCGGTCGGACCGGCCCAACGAGGACTTCGTGGGCGCCGTCCCGGGTGCCGCCGTGCTGGTCGACGGCGCGGGCATCTCCGGCGTCGAGGCCATCTGCCGGCACGGCATCGCCTGGTACGCCCACCGCCTCGGCACGGCCCTGCTCGCCGGGCTGTCCCGGTACCGCGACCGGGACCGGGACCTCGCCAGCCTGTTGGGCGACGCCATCGCGGAGGTGGCCGACACCCACCGGGACACCTGCGACATCGCCGATCCGAGCAGTCCCTCGGCGACCGTCGTGGCGGTCCGCTGTGACGGGGACCGGCTCGACCACCTCGTCCTCGCCGACTCGCTGCTCGTGCTCGACCGGGTCGGCGACGTACCGCTGGTCGTTGCCGACGAACGGGAGGTCAGGGTCGGGCGCCCGTTGCGGGCGGCCGTGTACGCCGCGCCACCCGGCACCGACGAGTATGACCGGGTCCTCCAGGCGGCCCGGACGACGCTGCGGGCCAGCCGTAACCAGCCCGGCGGCTTCTGGGTGGCCAAGGACGATCCCCGGGCGGCCGAGGAGGCCGTGACCGGCAGTGTGCCGGTACGCGACCTGGCCGGCGCCGCCCTGCTCAGCAACGGCGTCACCTGCCTGGTCGACCGCTACGGGCTCGCTGACTGGCCCGAGGTGCTGGAACTGTGCGGCACGATGGGGCCGGCCGAGGTCATCCGGCGGGTCCGGGAGGCCGAGGCCGGCGATCCGGATCTGGTCCGCTGGCCGCGCAGCGCGATTCACGACGACGCGACGGTGGCCTACTGCACCCGGCTGAGCGGGGCCTGACGGGTACCGGGCGGACCGTGACGGGTCCGCGGGACCAGGCCGGATTTGATAGGTAGGAGATCTCCTACCTATAGTGGGGCTCATGCCTGACCTCGACCGGTCCACCGACCGGGTCTTCGCCGCGCTGGCCAGCCCGGTCCGCCGCGAGGTGCTGCGCCTGCTGCACGAGCGGGGCCCGCAGCCGGTCGCCCGACTGGCCGCCCGCTTCCCGATGGCCCGCCCCAGCTTCTCCGAACACCTCCGGGTGCTTCGGGACGCCGGCCTGGCGAGCGAGACCCGGCATGGCCGGCAGCGCCTCTACCGGCTGGAGCCGGCACCGCTGGCCGAGGTACGCGACTGGCTCGGCCCCTTCGAGCGCTACTGGCGGGACCGGTTGGCCGACCTCAGCGCGGTGCTCGACTCGCTCGACGCCGACCCGGTCGGATCGGCCGAGCCGACCGCCGAGCCGACCGCCGAGCCGACCGCCGAGCCGACCGCCGAGCCGACCGCCGATCCGCCCGACCGGACCGATCCGGCCGGACCGGACGACCCCGTTGGTGGTCGGCGGTGACCGACGACCCCTCGGTGGTCCACGTCGACCAGTTCCTGCCCCACCCGCCCCGGGTGGTGTGGCGGGCGCTGACCGAACCCGAGCTGATCGCCCGGTGGCTG
This sequence comes from Plantactinospora sp. A48, assembly GCF_055793945.1. Lineage (NCBI taxonomy): Bacteria > Bacillati > Actinomycetota > Actinomycetes > Micromonosporales > Micromonosporaceae > Plantactinospora > Plantactinospora sp. A48. Next base: position 6,868 of record NZ_JBTIXF010000015.1, read on the forward strand.
ATGCCGGGCGACTTCCGGCTCGTCGTCGGCCACCGGTACGCGATGCGTGCACCGGGACTGCCCGCCGCCGGGTTCTCGGGCACCGTCGAGGCCGAGGTGCTGGCCTTCGAACCGGAACGGATGCTCCGGGTCCGCTGGCGGGACGCCGACCCGGACAGTGCCAGCGGCGCGGACTGGACGATCACCTGGACCCTGCGTCCGGAGGGCCGGGGCACCCGGCTGTTCCTGCTGCACGAGGGCTTCGATCCGGACAATCCGCTCCAGCGGCGGGCCCGGGACATCATGTCCACCGGCTGGCGTACCCGCACGATGCGCCGGCTGACCACCCTGCTCGACCAGGACCGACCGCTCGACCAGAGCTGACCCTCGACCAGAGCTGACCCTCGACCAGAGCTGACCGCTGGACCAGAGCTGACCCCTCGACCAAGCTGACCTCTCGACCGGAGGACGACCGTGACCGCCGTCGCCCGTAACTACCGTCTGCTCGCCGACGGCTTCCTCAGCCGGATCCACGCCACCCCGGCCGGCCGGTGGGCCGATCCCAGCCCGTGCGCCGGCTGGTCGGCCCAGGACGTGGTCGCGCACGTCATCAACGGCCATCGCGGGATCGTCGCGCTGACCACCGGGGTACGCCCGGAGCCCGCCGACGGGGTCGGCGTCTCGGCCATGGCCGACGCGCCCGACGTCGAGCCGGGCACCGACCTGGGCGCTGCCTTCGCGCGCTGCCGCGACGCCATGCTCGCGATGCTGGCCGACCCGGACCGGGCCGCCACCCCGATGCCTGGTGGGCCGCTCGGGCCCGTACCGGTGGAACAGGCGGTCGCGCTCATCGGCAGCCTCGAACTGCTCGCGCACACCTGGGATCTGGCCCGGGCCGTCGGCGGCGACGAGCGGCTGGATCCGGACCTGGTCGCCCGGGTCCACCGCGACCTGCTGCCGTGGTACCCCCGGCTTCAGGCCACCGGTGCCTTCCAGCCGAGCCTTCCTGCGCCGCCCGACGCCGGACCGCAGGACGCCTTCCTGTACTTCGTCGGCCGCCGGCCCTGACCGCACCCGGGTCCGCCCCGCCCGGCCGGGTGGGGCTGGCCGGGTGCCCGAGCCGGCGACCCGGATCAGCCGGCGGCGGACAGCGGTAGCCAGGCCAGCACGTCCTGGATCTTGGCGTCCCAGTAGTCCCAGTCGTGTTCGCCGGGGGAGAAGTCGACGGTGACCGGTATCCCGCGCCGCTCGGTGGCCGCCGCGAACCGGACGTTGTCCGGGTACAGGTGGTCCTCGGTGCCGCAGCCCAGGTACAGCGCGGGCAGCGTCGCCGGGTCGGCCCGGTCGAGCAGTGGCCACAGGTCGTCGGGCTCGGGCACCGGCCGGTCACCGAAGACGGTGCGCCAGATCGCCGGGTCCAACGACCGGTCGCCGGTGTCGGCGACCCGGCTCCGCAGGTCGACCGCGCCGGACAGGCTGGCCGCCGCCGCGAAGTGGTCCGGCTGCCGCAGCGCCCATTTCAGCGCGCCGTAGCCGCCCATCGACAGCCCGGCCACGAACGTGTCGGTCCGGCGCTCGGAGAGCCGGAAGAGTCCCCGGCACACCTCGGGCAACTCCTCGCTGAGGAACGTCCAGTACCGGTTGCCGTTCGCCTCGTCGGTGTAGAAACTGCGACCCACCTGCGGCATCACGACGGCCAGCCCGAGCGACGCGGCGTACCGCTCGATGGAGGTCCGGCGGACCCAGGCCGTGTCGTCGTCGCTGAGGCCGTGCAGCAGGTACAGCACCGGCGGGTCACCGTCGCGCGCCGTGCTGGACAGCCCGATCTGCGCCGGTGTCCGCTGTGGCAGCAGCACGGTCATCGACGTACCCAGGCCGAGCACCTCGGAGAAGAAGTCACACCGCACCAGGGCCATGCTCGGGACCCTATCCGGCGGACCGGTCCTCGGCAGAGGTCAGCGGATGTCCACCGGTTCCGGCAGCGGGCCCCGTACCGGTTTCGCTTCCCGCTCCCACGCCGGCACTGGACCCCACGCTGGCACTCGCTCCCACGCCGGCGCCGGTTCCCCTCGCCGGCCGGGCGCCCACCTCGCTGGCTATCGCCTCTGCGAGGGCCTGCCGGCTGTCTGCCAACCGTAGCCGCAGGTCCCGCAGTCGGACCCGCCACATCCGGGTCGCCCGGCGGTTCGCCTCGTCCGTCGGCTCCGCCGCCAGCCGGTCGAGCCGCCCGACGGCCTGCCGGGCCGCTTCGATGGTCTCCTGCCACTGCTGGAACAGCGCGAGCACCCGGTCCGAGGCGAACGTGTCGGCCAGCGCGGCGGCCCGGACCAGTTCCCGCCCGTGTTCCCATTCCCGCCCGTGTTCCCAACCGGCCGTCGGGCCGTCCACCGGGCCGCCCGGCCCGCCGTCAGCGGGCGAGTGGGCGTCGCCGGCCGGGTCCGTCCCGCCGGGCCGCCCCTGGCCGGGCGCCGGATCCACCCGCAGGCTGTCACCGATGAGCCGCACACTGGTCATGATCTGGACGTACGCCTCCTTGATCTGCTGCTGGCGGCGCTCCCGTTCGACCAGGCGGGCGGCGTGTGTCCGGCGCTCCTCCTCCATCCGGCGGGCGTGGGTGTCGTTCTGCTCGCTCAACCGCCGGGCGTGCTCGTTGGCCTGCGCGGCGAGCCGTTCCGTCTGGTCCCGGGACTGCTTGCTGCTGAGCCATCCGAAGAACAGCCCGGCCACGCCGACCACACCGCCGATCGCCGGCGACAACCAATCCGAGGTCATCCCGCCATCATCCGTCCCGGGTCGGCGGCGGGGCGAACCCGCGTCCCGGTGGGGGACCGCCCCGGTCGGGCCGTCGGGATGGGGAAGGGCTTTCTCGGGTACGGGCCGGTGCGGCATCCTGGTCCCATGGGTGAGATCGGTTCGGGGTCGGACCCCGGCGGTGTCTTCGTCGACGCGCGTGGCGCCGAGCGGACCATGCGGATCAGCCACCATCCGGAGCAGGACATCGTCGTGGTGTCGCTGTGGTTGGGCCCGCTGTGCCGCAGCTCGTTCCGGCTGCCGACCGATCAGGTCGACGCGCTGGTCGCCGCGCTGGCCGGGGCCGACCTGCCGCACGGCGACGCCCCGGCGACCACCGCGGCGGCCGGTGCCGACCTGACCGGGCCGGGATCCGTCGATCCCCGGAAGGTGGCGGACCCGGCCGCCGCGGCGCAGGTCGGCGGCGACCCCGAGCCGGCGGTGCGGACGGGCGCCGTGGACCAGGCGGCGGTGGACGCGGCGGTCCTCGCGCTGGCCACCGGGACAACCTGAGGCCGAGCGGCCGGCCGTCCGTCGGTGCGCGACCCGGTCGCGGGCGGGGACGGGCGCCCGAGCGGGTGTCCCGGCGGCGGACTCCGGTGCGTTGTCCGACGGCGGCCTGGGTAAGGATGGCACATCGTGGTCGCTGAGGAGGTCGCCGTGCAGCCGAACAACCCTGGCCGGGTCGGATCAGCCACGCGGGTCGGCGTGCTGCTGACCGCCCTGGTGGTGGCCCTGGCCTGCGGGTTCGGGCCGGCTCCGGACGACGGCGGCCGGTCCGGGGCCAACCGGTCGTCCGCGCCGCGTTCCTCGCAGCCGCAGGGGCGGCAGGAGGACGGGACCATGACGATCGGCGAGTTCAAGAACGATCTCAACGGGGCCGTGGACCTCGCCGAGCAGTACTGGAACGCCCGTTTCCAGGAGTCCGGCGACCGGTTCCAGCCCGTCCGGCGGGTCGGCGCGTACCAGCGGGAGGGCGAGGTGTCCTGCGCCGGTCAGCCGGTGCCCCGCAACAACGCGCTGTACTGCTCCCAGGGGGACTTCATCGCGTACGACGTGAACTGGGCGGTCGGCGCGTTTCGCAAGATCGGCGACGCTTTCCTGTACTACCTGCTGGGTCACGAGTACGCGCACGGCATCCAGACCCGGCTGGGCATCCGGTACAGCTTCACCATCCAGCAGGAGTTGCAGGCGGACTGCATGGCCGGGGCTTACATCGGTGACTCGGTCAAGGACGGTGCCCTCGACCTTCAGGACGGTGACCTGGAGGAGCTGCGGGACGGATTGGCGGCGGTCGCCGACGACCCGGGTCAACCGTGGTTCGCCGAGGGCTCGCACGGCAGCGCCAAGCAGCGGACCACGGCGTTCTTCAACGGCTACAACAAGTCGCTGAGCGCCTGCGACCTGAATTGAGCGCGTCCGGCGGATCACCACCCGCCCGACCGAGACCCGAGGAGGACGCTCTGAACAGCCCCGCACCCGCCGCCGTACTGTTCGACCTGGACGGCACGTTGATCGACAGCGAGAAGCTGTGGAGCATCGCCATCAACGAGCTGGCCGAGTCGTACGGCGGGACCGTGTCGCCCGAGGCCCGCGCCGCGATGGTCGGCTCGGCGATGGCACGGTCGATGGAGATCCTGCACGCCGACCTGGGGCAGGAGTGGCGGGACCCCGTCGCCGGCGCGGCCTGGCTGGAACGGCGGGTGGCCGAGCTGTTCGTCACCGACATCCGCTGGCGGCCCGGCGCGCTGGAGCTGCTGACCGCGGTACGCGCGGCAGGCATCCCGACCGCCCTGGTCACCTCGACCGCGCGGGAACTCGTCGAGGTGGTGCTCAAGACGATCGACCGGGACAACTTCGACGTGGTCGTCTGCGGCGACGAGGTGGTCAACGCCAAGCCGCACCCGGAGCCGTACCTGACGGCGGCGCGGCTGTTGGGCGTACCGATCGGGCGGTGTGTCGCGGTGGAGGACTCGCCGGCCGGTGTGACCAGCGCGCTCACCGCCGGGGCGGCGGTGCTGGCCGTCCCGGCGGACGTCCCGCTCACCCCGACCGACGGGGTACGCCGACTGGACAGCCTGACCGCCGCCGACCTGGAGCTGCTGACCAGCCTGCGTGCCCGCGTCCCGGAATGACGGGTCGTGGGGTTGTTGAGCAGGGGCCCTTGCTATGCCAGAGGCGATAACAAGGGCCCCTTCCTTTCAGTCGTGGGCGATGGCGCCGAGCACGTTGATCCGGGCGGCCCGGATCGCCGGCAGGACCGCCGCGACCACCCCGATGATCGCCGCCAGCACGAGGAACGCGACCATCTGCCCCCACGGTAGGACCAACTGGTCGATGCCGTCGGAGCGCAACGCCCGGACCACCGAGGCACCGAGTCCGGTGCCGACGGCGACGCCCAGCAGAGCGCCGAACACCGAGATGACGATCGCCTCGACGGTGATCATCCACATGGTCCGGCTGCGCCGTAGCCCGATGGCGCGCAACAGCCCCAGCTCGCGGGTGCGTTCCAGCACCGACAGCGCGAGGGTGTTGATGATGCCCAGCACGGCGATCAGGATGGCCAGCGCCAACAGGATCTGGATCATCGTGAGGATCGTGTCGAACTGGCCGGTCTGCTGCTTGATGAAGGCGTCCCGGTCGGTCACCGACACCTCGGGGCTGTCCGCCAGCAGCGACTCCACCTGAGGCTGCACCTGGCTCACCGGCGTGCCGTCGGCGACTTGGATGAACCCCTGGATGGGCTGCGGGATGGCGAAGTCCTTCGCCGCCGACACCGGCAGGACCATCGGATTGGTCAGCTGGCTGCCCGTGTAGATGCCGGTCACCGTGTAGGTGCGTGGGTCGCCTCGGCTGAGCTGCACCGGCACCGTGGAGCCGACCGACAGGTTGCGGTTCTTGGCGACGTCCGAGCTGATCAGCAACTGACCGTCAGCCAGCTGATCGATGTTCCCGGCGGTGGCGTCGGCACCGAACAGCGCTCGCAGCGCCCGGATGTCGCTGCTGGCCGCGACCCAGGTCTTGGTCCCGCCCACCACTGCCATCTCGCCGTATTCGCCATCGACCAGTTGCACCCCGGGCAGCTTGGCGGCCTTTTCCAGCACCGCCGGATCGAAGCTGGGCGGCCGGGGACCGTTCTGGTTGCCGGCGATCACCAACTGCGCCTGGATGGTGTCCTGGGCCAGCTTGGTGATGCTGCCCTTGGCCGAGTCCAGGATGACGCTGACCCCGGTCACCAGGGCGATGCCGACCATCAGCGCGGCGGCGGTGATCGCGGTCCGTCGCGGGTTGCGACCGGAGTTGAGCCGGCCCAGCCGGCCCGGCACCGACCAGGAGAACAGCCGGCCGAGCAGCGACACCACCGGACGGCTGATCAACGGGGTGAGCAGCGCCACGCCGATGAACGACACGAGCACGCCACCGAGGATCGTCCACAGGGTGTTGTCGCCGGCCTTGCCGGTCAGCCCGAGCGCGAGCAGGGCGCCACCGGCGGCACCGACGACCGCTCCCGCAACGGTGATCTTCGTGAGCGGTCGGTCCGGGGTGGCCATCTCCTGCAAGGCGGCCACCGGGGGGATCCGGGATGCCCGCAGGGCCGGCAGGACGGCCGCCACCAGGGTCACCAGCAGCCCGACCACGAACGCGCTGATCACCGCGGCCGGTGGCACGCCGAGGCCGGCCAGCGCGAGACCGCCGCCGAGCTTTCCGAAGGCCAACGCGAGCAGCGCGCCCACCCCGATGCCGGCGCCCAACCCGATGACGGAGGCGATCAGGCCCACCACCACCGCCTCGGTCATCACCGAGTTGATCACCTGACGGCGGCTGGCTCCGACCGCGCGCAGCAGCGCCAGCTCCCGGGTGCGCTGCGCGACGACGATCGAGAACGTGTTGAGGATCAGGAAGATCCCGACGAACAGGGCAACGCCGGCGAAGCCAAGGAGGATCTTGTTGAAGAACGACAGGCCCTCCTTCAACGCCGCGGACGACTCGTCGGACAACTGCTTGCCGGTCTTGACCACGTAGCTGTCGCCGAGGGCGGAGGCGATCCGGTCCCGCAACTCGGTGTCGGACACCCCGTCCGCCGCCGTCACCTGGATGTTGGTGAAGGTGTCGGGCCGGCCCAGCATCTGCCGCTGCGCCGCCGACTCGGTGAACGTCACCACCTGCAGGCCGCCAAGGCTGTCCCGGCCGCCGCTGTAGCCGAAGATCCCGACCAGCCGGAACTTCTGGCTCTTCGACGAGGTCGCGGTGAGCACGCCCACCACGTCGCCGACCTTCACCTTGGCCGCGGTCGCGGCGGCGGCGTTGACCGCGATCTCGTCGTCGGCCGTCGGACCGCGCCCCTCACGCAGCTTGAGCAGGTCGCTCTCCCCGGTCCAGTTGGCGCCCATCTGGGGCGCGCCGAACGAGGTCAGCGCCTTGCCGTTGGCGCCTACCAGCCGGGCGCCGTCGGCGACGACCTGGCCGGTCGCCGCGGCGACTCCGGGCACCCCCCGGACGGTCGTCACCGCCGAGGCCGGCAGCAGCGCCGGTACCTGGTCGTTCTCGTCGGCCACCCTGGGCTTGCCGCTCACCCCCACGTCGGTGCCCGCGTAGGCGTCCGCGAAGACGGCGTCGAACGACCGGCCCAGGGTGTCGGTGAGCACGAACGCCCCGGAGACGAACATGACGCCCAGCACGACCGCCAGGCCGGAGAGGATGAGCCGCAGCTTGCGGGCCAGCAGGCTCTTGAGCGTGGCGCGCAGCATCAGCGCTCCTCGCCGGGGGCGTCGAGCTTCTTCATGGTGTCCAGCACGGTCTCGGGGGTCGGCTCCACCAGTTCGGAGACGATCTGCCCGTCGGCCAGGAACACCACCCGGTCGGAGTACGAGGCGGCCGCCGGATCGTGGGTGACCATCACGATGGTCTGCCCGAACTCGGCCACCGAGCGGCGCAGGAACTTCAACACCTCGGCGCTGGAGCGGGAGTCCAGGTTGCCGGTGGGCTCGTCGGCGAAGATCACATCGGGCCGGGCCACCAGGGCGCGGGCGCAGGCCACCCGCTGCTGCTGGCCGCCGGACAGTTGGCTGGGCCGGTGCCCGAGCCGGTCCCGGAGGCCGACGGTGTCGATGACGGTGTCGAACCATGCCGGGTCGGGCTTGCGGCCGGCGATGGCCAACGGCAGCAGGATGTTCTCCTGGGCCGACAGCGTCGGCAGCAGGTTGAACTGCTGGAAGATGAAGCCCACCTTGTCCCGGCGCAGCTTGGTCAGGCCGGCGTCCCCCAGGCCGGTGACCGTGGTGTCACCGATCTCCACCGTGCCCCGGGTCACCGTGTCCAACCCGGCCAGGCAGTGCATCAGGGTCGACTTGCCAGACCCGGACGGCCCCATGATGGCCGTGAACCGACCCCGTTCGAACTCGGCGCTGACCCCGCGCAGGGCGATCACCTGCGCCTCGCCGCTGCCGTACACCTTCCACACGTCCCGTGCGCGGGCCGCCGCCCCCGTATTGCGGGCCACCGTCGCGGTCAATGATCCACTCCTTCAGGATTCTGATCCGCCCGGGTCGGATGGACCCAGGCGGCGGTTCCATTGTCGCGGCCGCGAGCAACGAATCCCTCAACCTCCGGGTGGAGACCGGGCGGATATTCCGCTGCGGGTGACCCCGACATCGGCTCAGGGTTTCCCCTGAAACCGCTCTGGCGACGGTAGGGCCTGACGCCGCGGCAGGGGCAAGCCGACGATGTCGACCCACCGCTGCGCGCCTGGTCAGGCTGCCGCCGCACGCGGCCTGTTGTCAACATAGGTTGACAACAGGCCTGATGTCAACTCAGGTTGACGCTCAATCCGTATCGTCAACCTAGGGTTGACGATACGATGCTATCAATTCCGGGTCGGCTCACTCGTCCGCGCCGGGCGGCTGCGGTGCACCGGCCGGGCCGCCGGCGGGCGGCACGCTCGGGAACGGTGGGGGAGTGCCGCCGTACGCCGGGCAGCGGGCCTGGTGGCTGCACCAGCCGCAGAGCCGGCTCGGCTTGGGCCGGAAGTCCTGCTCGGCGGTGGCCCGTTCGATGGCCCGCCACAGCGCCACCAGGGTGCGCTCGAAGCGGACCAGCTCGTCGGCCTCCGGCGTGTAGTCGCAGACCTCGGCATCCTTGAGGTAGAGCAACCGCAACACCCGGGGCACGACCCCGCGGGTGCGCCACAGCACCAGGGCGTAGAACTTGAGCTGGAACAGCGCACGGGCTTCGAACGCCTCCCTGGGCGCGCCGCCGGTCTTGTAGTCGACGACCCGCAGCGCACCGTCGGGGGCCACGTCCAGCCGGTCGATGTAACCCCGGATCAGCAGCTCGTCGTCGACCACCGCGGAGACCAGGCTCTCCCGCTCGGCCGGCTCCAACCGGCGTGGGTCCTCGACCGCGAAGTATCCGCCCAGCAGGTCCCGGGCGGAGGCCAGAAATCCGGCCAGTGCCTCGGCGCGCTCCGCCGCCGGCACCGGTTCGCCACCCGGCCCACCGGACGACGAACCGGCCGCCGTGGCGCCGGCCCCCTCGGCCGCCGTGGCGCCGGCCCCCTCGGCCGCCGTGGCGCCGGCCCCCTCGGTCGCCGGGACGCCGGCCCCCTCGGCCGTCGGCTCGGCGGGCGCGGCCGGATCCGCCTGGTCGAACAGTCCGCGCAGCGTCGGGTCCTCGGTCAGCAACCGCTCCCACTGCGGCCCGACCAGGTCCGCCGCCGCCTCCCGGGTGCGGTCGGTGGGCGGCAGGTCGAACAGGCGCTCCAGCACGGCGTGTACGAGCGTGCCCCGGGCCTGCTCGGCCGTTGGCTGCTCGGGCAGCCGGTCGATGCTGCGGAACCGGTAGAGCAGCGGACAGGTCTTGAAGTCGGCCGCCCGCGACGGCGACAACGAAGCCACCCGGCGTTGCGGTCGCGCCGGGTCGGCACCCGGGCCCGCCCCGGTCGTCGTGCCCGCCCCGGTCGTCGTGCCCGCCGATGCTGTCGGCGCCGGCCGTGGCATCGGGGCCGGCTGGGTCGCCGGATCCGGCTGTGTTGTCGGGGCCGGCTGGGTCGCCGGATCCGGCTGTGTCGCCGGCTCCGTCGGATCCGCCTGGGTGGTCGCGCCCGCCGGTGTCGCCGTATCCGCCGCCATGTCCGAAGGCTAAGCCACCCCGCCGACAAGATCACCGGCGCGGCCGGCGCGGCGCCCGGACCGGTGCGTAGCATCGTCAGGATGGAGCAGACGGCACCGCGCCGACCGACGGTCCGGGCCGGCCTGCTGCTGGGGCGGGTCCTCGGCGTGCCGGTCCGGCTCAATCCGTCGATGCTGGTGCTCGCGGTCCTGGTCACGGTCACCTACGGCGAACTGGCGACCGGCACGCTCGGCTTCTCGCCGGTGGTGGGTTACCTGATCGGCTTCGGGTTCGTGGTCTGCCTGCTGGCCTCCGTGCTGCTGCACGAACTGGGCCACGCGGTGACCGCCCGCCGGTACGGCATCGGCGTACGCGGGATCACCCTGGAACTGCTCGGCGGCTACACCGAGATGGACCGGGACGCCCCCGACCCACGGATCGACCTGCGGATCTCGCTGGTGGGCCCGGCCGTCTCGCTGGTGCTCGGGCTGGCCGCCGCGGCGGTCGCGGCCGTGCTGCCGGATCGTACCCCGGCGGACCAGTTCGCCTTCCAGCTCGCCGCGAGCAACCTCATCGTCGCCGCCTTCAACGTGCTGCCGGGGCTGCCCCTGGACGGCGGCCGGGCGTTGCGCGCCCTGGTCTGGTCGGTCACCCGGGACCGGCACCGGGCCACCGAGGTGGCCGGCTGGGCCGGCCGGATCGTCGCCGTGCTGGTGGTGGCCGGGGCGCTCGCGCTGGTCGCCGCCAGCTGGCTGCGCCCGCTGGCCGTCGTGCTGACGCTGCTGGTGGCCGGCACGCTCTGGCAGGGCGCCGGGCAGGCCATCGGGGTCGCCCGGCTCGGCCGCCGGGTGCCGCTGGTCGACCTGCGCCGGCTGGCCCGGCCGGTGCTGGCCGTTCCGGCGGGCACACCGCTGGCCGAGGCGCAGCGCCGGGCGCGATCGGCCGCCGGTCCGCCCACCGGCGCCGAGGGCGGCGCCGGTGTGGATTCCGGCGGACCGGGCGCAGCGGCGACCGGCGGACCGGGCGAGGTCGGAACGACCGGCGGGTCCGACCCGGTCGAGGCGACCGGCGGATCGATGACCGTGGGGGTGAGCGACGCGGCCGGCCGGCTGGTTGCCCTGGTGGACCGTGCCGCCGCGGCGGCCGTCCCGGTCGAGCGGCGCCCGTGGATCGCCGTCGACGCGGTGTCCCGCCGGCTGGAGAGCGTACCGACGCTGGCCGTCGGGCTGACCGGGGAACAGGTGCTGGCCGCGGTGCGGGACCACCCGGGGCCGCAGTACGTCGTGACGGCAGGCGAAGATGTGGTGGGGGTCCTCCACCTGGATGACCTTGCCAGAATCCTGGAACCGACCCGAAACTCGAACCGACACGGAAGATGACATAAGTGACCGCACAGCCCGCCGCTCCGCCCGTCGCCGACGCCCCACCACACCGGGGTCCGTTCCGGCCCGGCGACCGGGTCCAGCTCACCGACCCCAAGGGCCGGATGCACACGATCACCCTGGAACCGGGCCGGTCCTTCCACACCCACCGGGGCGCGCTGGACCACGACGCGCTGATCGGCCTGCCCGACGGCAGCGTCGTCACCTCCGCCGGTGGCACGGCCTACCTCGCGCTGCGCCCGCTGCTGTCCGACTACGTGCTGTCGATGCCCCGCGGTGCCCAGGTGATCTACCCCAAGGACGCCGCGCAGATCGTGGCGATGGGGGACGTCTTCCCGGGCGCCCGGGTCCTGGAGGCCGGCGCCGGGTCGGGCGCCCTGACCTGTTCGCTGCTGCGCGCCGTCGGCCCCACCGGCGAGGTGCACAGCCTGGAGCTGCGGCCCGACTTCGCCGAGATCGCCCGCCGCAACGTCGAGGCGTTCTTCAACGGGCCGCACCCGGCCTGGACCCTGCGGGTCGGCGATGTCACCGAGAACACGGAGACCGGTTTCGATCGGATCATCCTTGACATGCTCACCCCGTGGGAGGCCCTCGACATGGTCGAGCGGGCGCTCGTGCCGGGCGGCGTCTTCATCGGCTACGTGGCGACCACGCCGCAACTGTCCGAGCTGGTCGAGGCGCTGCGCGGGCGGGGTTGCTTCACTGAGCCGCGGGCCTGGGAGTCGCTGGTGCGGGACTGGCACGCCGACGGGCTGGCCGTCCGCCCCGACCACCGGATGATCGCGCACACCGCGTTCCTCGTCTCGGCCCGTCGACTGGCCCCCGGGGTCACCGCACCGGCCCGCCGGCGCAAGCCGAGCAAGGGCGCCGAGGCGTACGCGCAGCGCAAGCGGGACCTGGCGGCCCGGGCCGCGGTTGCGGACCCGGACCCGGCCGCCGATCCGGCCGGGACGAGTCCGGAGCGGGACCGGTGAGCCGGCTCGGGTCGCGTGTCGGCCCCGCCACGCCGGCGCCGGTGGCGCGGGCCGGCGGTCGGATCCGGTCATGAGCCGGCCCACCTACGGCGGCGGCGACCTACCCGCCGTCTTCCCGGACTGGTCGCCCTACCGGGACCTCACGGCGGCGGCGCGGGCCTATCTGCGTGACCCGGAGGTGGCGCTGGACGAGCTGTCCGGGGTGCTGGACGGCGGGTCGGTGCTCGGTTTCACCCTGGAACGGTTCGTGAACGAGGTCAACGGGGTGTGGCAGGAGATCGCGGTCTGCGACGGCGGCCGGTTGATCCTCTGGCACGGTGAGGATGTCCCGCCGGAGGAGGGACCACCCGGCTCGATGACCTCATCGCTGCGGGTGGTGCCGACCTCCTCGGTGACCGAGGTGGGCTGCCGGCGCAGGCTGACCCGTACCCCGGCCGGGACGATGCGGGTGGACAGCGTCGACGTGTACCTGCTGCTCACCTCGATGGATGAGACCGTCCCGGCCGAGGACTCACCGCCGCCGCCCCGACACGACGCACTGCGCTTCGGCAAGACGCTGGACGACGGCGGAGCGGGGCAGATCGCGCGGCTGGAGGAGTTTGCCCGGTTGGTCGCATCCGTCATCGGGCGCCCGGTCCGCTGACCGTCGACAGGCCCCGGAACAGGGCCGCCGGGGCCGATCGGACCACCGGAGGTGATCAAGCTTCGGTGACGAGGGCGTTGCGTGGGACCGAACCGGCCTCATACCGGCTAGTGTTAGGGCAGAACGTTCAAGCCCCCCGGGGAGGTGGGACGTGGCACGCAGCGACGACGCGGACTCGCGCGCCGCACGGTGGGAGAAGGAGGCCCACGATCTCTCCACCCAGGTCGCGTTCCTTACAGAGGAACTCGCTCTGGTGCGGCGCAAGTTGACCGAGAGCCCCCGACACGTCAGGCAACTCGAGGAGCGGCTGGCGGCTACCCAGGCACAGCTCGCTCGGTTGACCGAGAACAACGATCGGCTCGTCAATACGCTCAAGGAAGCGCGAGCGCAGATCGTGACCCTGAAGGAGGAGATCGACCGGCTGGCGCAGCCCCCCAGTGGGTACGGCGTCTTCCTCAGCCGGCATGAGGACGGCACCGTGGACATCTTCACCGGCGGCCGCAAGCTGCGGGTGGCGGTGTCTCCCTCGCTGGAGGTCGCCGACCTGAAGCGCGGGCAGGAGGTCCTGCTCAACGACGCCCTCAACATCGTCGACGCGTTCGGCTACGAACGGGTCGGTGAGGTCGTCACCTTCAAGGAGGTGCTGGAGAACCCGACCGGCGGCGCTGCCGACCGGGCTCTGGTCATCTCACACGCCGACGAGGAGCGGATCGTCCACCTGGCCGAAACGCTCATCGGGGTCGGCCTGCGCGCCGGCGACTCGCTCATGATCGAGCCGAGATCCGCCTACGCGTACGAGCGGATCCCGAAGAGCGAGGTGGAGGAACTCGTCCTGGAGGAGGTTCCCGACGTCGACTACACCGACATCGGTGGCCTGCACTCCCAGATCGAGCAGATCCGCGACGCGGTGGAGCTGCCGTTCCTGCACGCGGACCTGTTCCGCGAGCATCAGCTCCGCCCGCCCAAGGGCATCCTGCTGTACGGCCCGCCCGGATGCGGAAAGACCCTGATCGCCAAGGCGGTGGCCAACTCGCTGGCCAAGAAGATCGCCGAACGGCGTGGCGAGGAGAAGCACACCAGCTACTTCCTCAACATCAAGGGTCCCGAGCTGCTCAACAAGTACGTCGGCGAGACCGAGCGGCACATCCGGCTGGTGTTCCAGCGGGCCCGGGAGAAGGCCGGTGAGGGTACGCCGGTGATCGTCTTCTTCGACGAGATGGACTCGGTGTTCCGCACCCGCGGCTCCGGCGTCTCCTCCGACGTGGAGAACACGATCGTCCCCCAGCTGCTCAGCGAGATCGACGGCGTGGAGGGCCTGGAGAACGTCATCGTCATCGGCGCGTCGAACCGGGAAGACATGATCGACCCGGCCATCCTGCGCCCCGGCCGACTCGATGTGAAGATCAAGATCGAGCGGCCGGACGCCGAGGCGGCCAAGGACATCTTCTCCAAGTACATCCTGTCCGGGCTGCCCCTGCACCCGGATGACCTGGCCGAGCACGGCAACGACCCGCAGGCGACGGTCGGGGCCATGATCGAGGCCGTGGTGCTGCGGATGTACTCGGAAACCGAGGAGAACCGCTTCCTCGAGGTCACCTACGCCAACGGTGACAAGGAGGTCCTGTACTTCAAGGACTTCAACTCCGGCGCCATGATCCAGAACATCGTGGACCGGGGCAAGAAGATGGCCATCAAGGAGTTCCTCTCCTCCGGACGCAAGGGTCTGCGGTTGCAGCACCTGCTCGACGCCTGCGTCGACGAGTTCCGGGAGAACGAGGACCTGCCCAACACCACCAACCCGGACGACTGGGCCCGGATCTCCGGCAAGAAGGGCGAGCGGATCGTCTACATCCGTACGCTCGTCTCCGGCGGCAAGGGCACCGAGGCCGGGCGCTCCATCGAGACGGCCAGCAACACCGGCCAGTACCTGTAGCGACTGTGAAAACGGCGGCCCGGTGTCCTTCGGGACACCGGGCCGCCGTCGCGTCCGCTGCGGGCCCGGGGCGCCGAGCGCCGGAATCCGGCCGGCATGCCACCCGTGCCCGTTGTCCGGCGAAGACTACTCTCGAACCGTTGGGTGATCGAAGCGAGGTGGCGGCGTGACGGTACGACGAATCATGGGCACCGAGGTGGAGTACGGGATCTCCGTGCCCAGCCAGCCCGGAGCCAACCCGATGGTCACCTCATCCCAGGTGGTCAACGCCTACGGCGCCCGGCCGGAGCTGAACCGGGGTGGCCGGGCACGGTGGGACTACGAGGAGGAGTCGCCGCTGCGCGACGCGCGGGGTTTCACCTACTCGGGAGCCGCGTACGACCCGGCCGAGGCGCTCGCCGACGAGGACCTGGGGCTGGCCAACGTCATCCTCACCAACGGCGCCCGGTTGTACGTCGACCACGCCCACCCCGAGTACTCGACCCCCGAGGTCACCAACCCGATGGACGTGGTGCGGTGGGACAAGGCCGGTGAGCGGGTGATGGCCGAGGCGTCCCGGCGGGCGGCCACCATCCCGGGCAGCCATCTCATCCACCTCTACAAGAACAACACCGACAACAAGGGCGCCAGCTACGGCGCGCACGAGAACTATCTGATGCGCCGGCAGACCCCGTTCGCGGACATCGTCGCGTATCTGACACCGTTCTTCGTGACCCGGCAGATCGTCTGCGGCGCCGGTCGGGTCGGCATCGGCCAGGACGGCACGCAACCGGGCTTCCAGATCTCCCAACGGGCCGACTTCTTCGAGGTCGAGGTCGGCTTGGAGACCACCCTCAAGCGGCCCATCATCAACACCCGGGACGAGCCGCACGCCGACGCCGACAAGTACCGCCGGCTGCACGTCATCATCGGTGACGCCAACCTCTCCGAGATCTCGACGTACCTCAAGGTCGGCACGACCGCCCTGGTGCTCGCGATGATCGAGGAGAAGGTGCTGGGTCCGGACCTCGGCATCGCCGACCCGGTGGCCGAGTTGCGGGCGGTCAGCCACGACCCGGCGCTGCGGCACCTGATGCGGCTGCGGGACGGCCGCCGGCTCACCGCGCTGGACCTCCAGTGGGCGTACTACGAGCGGGCCAGGTCGTTCGTGGACAACCGGTACGGCACCGACCTGGACGCCGCCACCGCGGACGTGCTGCAGCGGTGGGAGAGCGTGCTGCACCGGCTCGGCCGCGACCCGATGCTGTGCGCGGGCGAGCTGGACTGGGTCGCCAAGCTGCGGCTGCTGGAGGGTTACCGCGAGCGGGAGAAGCTCGGCTGGTCCTCCCACAAGCTCCAACTCGTCGACCTGCAGTACTCCGACGTGCGTCCGGAGAAGGGCCTCTACCACCGGCTGGTGGCCCGCGGCTCGATGACCACGCTGCTGGACGACGAGTCCACCCGGACGGCCATGGTGGAACCGCCCGAGGACACCCGCGCCTACTTCCGGGGCCGGTGCCTCGGCCAGTACGCCTCGGAGGTGGTGGCCGCGAGCTGGGACTCGGTCATCTTCGACGTGGGCCGTGAGTCGCTGGTCCGGGTGCCGATGATGGAACCCGAGCGGGGCACGAAGCGGCACGTGGGGGCGCTGTTCGACCGCTGCGCGAGCGCCAAGGACCTGCTGGAGGCGCTCACCCACGGGTGACGGTCCTCCCGGAACCCGGCGCGGGATCGGCGTCGGGTTCGTATCCTCGGCCGACCGGGGCGGGAACTTCGTCCGCCGTACGCGAAACGTCGCGTACGGCGGACGTCTTCGTCGCACCGGCGGGGTAGGTTTTCCCTAAGCGATGTTGAGGAGGACCCCATGGCTACCCGAGACACCGGCGGTCAGTCGCAGTCCGGCAAGGCGCGGCAGGACCAGGAAGTCGAGGACGTCACCGTCGAGGCCAATCCCGAGGTGGCCGAGCGGCACGCCGAGATCACCGAGGATGTCGACGACCTGCTCGACGAGATCGACTCCGTCCTCGAAGAGAACGCAGAGGAATTCGTGCGAGGCTATGTGCAAAAAGGTGGCCAATAGGGCATAGCTGGGCAATTCGGACATGTCTCGATCGTTGGATGATCGAGACGGGTTTCGCCGGTGCCGCGACTGCGGTGAGTGGAAGCCGCTGGATGCGTTCTGCGGGTGGGGCAGAAGGAGTTCGACGAGCTGCTGGCGAAGCAGGGCGGCGTCTGCGCGAGCTGTGGCGCACCCGACCCGCAACACCTGGACCACGATCATCGCACCGGGTGGGTGCGCGGGATACTCTGCTTCAACTGCAACGGTGGTCTTGGTCAGTTCAAGGACGATCCGGTCCGGCTGGCCAGCGCCATCACGTATCTGAGGGGAGCCAAGTGGCAGCGGCTTTTGATCCATCCGGGCGTCTTCCAGATGTTTTCACCAGCGCGAGGACGTCCTCCTTCACCCAGTTCCTGAGCATGGTCGCTCCGGAACTGCTGCCCGGCCGGCGGCCCCTGCCGCCCGGGATGGCGGCCGATCTGGCGCCGCACGCCACGACCATCGTGGCGATCGCGACCGCGGACGGTGTGGTGATGGCCGGAGACCGCCGCGCCACCATGGGAAATCTGATCGCCCAGCGGGACATCGAGAAGGTTCACCCCGCTGACGCGTACTCGCTGATCGGCATCGCCGGCACGGCGGGCATCGGCATCGAGCTGATGCGGCTGTTCCAGGTGGAGCTGGAGCACTACGAGAAGATCGAGGGCGCGGTGCTGTCCCTCGACGGCAAGGCCAACCGGCTGGCCGCGATGATCCGCGGCAACCTCGGCGCCGCCATGCAGGGCCTCGCGGTGATCCCGCTCTTCGCCGGCTTCGACCTGGCGGCCACCGACCCGGCGCGGGCCGGCCGGATCTTCAGCTTCGACGTCACCGGCGGGCCGTACGAGGAGACCGGGTACGACGCCATCGGCTCCGGTTCGCTGTTCGCCAAGTCGGCGCTGAAGAAGCGGTACCGGGCCGGCCTGTCCAGCGCCGAGGCGGCGCGGCTGGCGGTGGAGGCGCTGTACGACGCGGCCGACGACGACACCGCCACCGGCGGCCCGGACCTGACCCGCGGGATCTACCCGGTGGTCATGACGGCCACCGCCGAGGGCACGTACCGGCTCGGTGACACCGAGACGGCGGAGATCGCGAACGCGGTCGTCACCGCCCGGATGGAGAACCCGGGCGGCTGAACCCGTCCTGCCAAGCCCCTCGTACGCCGACAGTCCAGGTCGAAGGAGAGCCGCCGTCGTGGCCATGCAGTTCTACGCCTCGCCCGAGCAGATCATGCGCGACCGCTCCGAGCTGGCCCGTAAGGGCATCGCCCGGGGCCGTAGCGCGGTGGTCCTGAGTTACGCCGGCGGGGTCCTGTTCGTCGCCGAGAACCTGTCCAGCGCGCTGCACAAGGTCAGCGAGATCTACGACCGGATCGGGTTCGCCGCGGTCGGCAGGTACAACGAGTTCGAGAACCTGCGCCGGGGCGGCGTGCGGATGGCCGACCTGAACGGCCTCAGCTACGACCGCCGGGACGTCACCGGGCGCGGGTTGGCCAATGCCTACACCCAGTTGCTGGGCGCGATCTTCACCGAGCAGTCGAAGCCGTACGAGGTGGAGCTGTGCATCGCCGAGGTGGGCGGTACGCCGGAGGATGACGAGATCTACCGGGTGACCTACGACGGCTCGGTCAACGACGAGCCGGGGTTCATGGCGATGGGTGGCCAGGCCGACTCGATCTCCGGGGTGCTGCGCGGCAGCCACCGGGTGGACATGACCCTCGGTGACGCGGTCCAGCTGGCGATCCGGGCGTTGAGCAGCGTGGGTGGCGAGGGCGGCGCGGCCCGGACGATCCCCTCGAACCAGCTCGAGGTGGCGATCCTGGACCGGCAGCGCCGGGGTCGGACGTTCCGCCGGATCATCGGTGCGGCGCTGACCTCGCTGCTCAACGGCACCGCGGCGGGGAAGGCGGACGAGTCCGCGCCCGAGCGGACCGCGGAGCCGAAGGCGCCGACGCGGCCCGCCGGCAAGCCCACCACGTCGGCCGGGTCGGCCGACCTGGAGGGTGCCGACGCCACGTCGACCGACCCGGTGGCCGACGCCGCCGGGAGTGCCGGCAAGGGTGGCCCGGCGAAGGGCACCGGGTCGAAGAGCGGGGCCGCCGGCAAGGACGCAAAGGCGGACGGCGCCGCCGCGGACACGTCCGGCGACGATGCGGCGGCCGGAGACGCCTGAGCGCCGGCGGTCAGGGTGCCGTGGCGGCGTAGAGCGACGCCGGCTCGGCCGCCGGCACCCGCGACAGCACCTCGGCCAGGGTCTGCCGCCAGTCGGGTAGCGGTGCCAACCCGGCGGCGACCCACCGCCGGTGGCCGAGCACGCTGTATCCCGGCCGGTCGGCCGGCCGGCGGAAGCGGTCGCTGGTGGTGGGCCGGATCCGGTTCGGGTCGAGGCCGCGCAGCCGGAACACCTCTCGGGCCAGGCCGTACCAGCTGGTCTGACCGGCGGCGGTGCCGTGGTAGATCCCCGGCGCGGCCCGCCCGGCCAGCGCGGCCTCGGCCAGCCGCACCAGCTGCCGAGCCAGGGCGGTCGCGGCGGTGGGCTGCCCGACCTGGTCGGCCACCACGTCGAGGGTGTCCCGCTCGGCGGCCAGCCGCAGCATCGTGGTCACGAAGTTCGCGCCGGTCGCGGCGTACAGCCAGGCGGTACGCACGATGTAGCCGGTGCTCGGAAGTTCCGCCGTCACCGCCCGCTCGCCGACGAGCTTGCCGCGACCGTACGCGTTGACCGGCGCGGTGGGCGCGTCCTCCGGGTACGGCGTGGTGCCGGTGCCCGGGAAGACGTAGTCGGTGGAGACGTGCAGCAGCCGGGCACCGGCCGTGGCGCAGACCCGGGCCAGGTGGCCGACGCCGACGCCGTTGATCTGGGTGGCGTCGTGCTCCCGGGCCTCGGCGGCGTCCACGTCGGTCCAGGCGGCGGCGTTGATCACCAAGCGGTGGCCGGGGACCGCCGCGGCCACGGCGGCCGGGTCGGTGATATCCAGGTCGGCGCGGGTGGCGGCGGTGACCGCGAGGCCCGGCCGGGCGAGCAGCGCGGACAGCAGTTCCCGGCCGAGCATCCCGGCGGCGCCGGTGACCAGCACGGTTGACATCGGGGCCTCCCTACAGTGCGGCGCTGGCCTTGAGCGGTTCCCACCAGTCCCGGTTTTCCCGGTACCACCGGATGGTCGCGGCGAGTCCGCTCGCCAGGTCGATGGCGGGTACATACCCCAGTTCGGCGCTGATCTTGCCAATGTCCAACGCGTACCGTCGGTCATGACCCTTGCGGTCGGGGACGGCGACCACCCGGTCCCAGCCGGCGCCGCAGGTGGCCAGCAGCCGTTCGGTCAGCTCCCGGTTGGTCAGCTCGGTGCCGCCGCCGATGTGGTAGACCTCGCCGGTCCGCCCCTTGTCCTGGACCAGTGCGATGCCCCGGCAGTGGTCGTGGACGTGCAGCCAGTCGCGGACGTTTCCGCCGTCGCCGTAGAGCGGCACCGGCTGTCCGTCCAGGAGGTTCGTGACGAACAGCGGGATGATCTTCTCGGGAAACTGGTACGGCCCGTAGTTGTTGGAGCAGCGGGTCACCACGACGTCCAACCCGTGGGTGCGGTGGTAGGCCAGGGCCAGCAGGTCGGAGCCGGCCTTGCTGGCGGAGTACGGCGAGTTCGGCGCGAGCGGGGCGGTCTCGTTCCACGATCCGGTGTCGATGGAGCCGTAGACCTCGTCGGTGGAGACGTGGACGAAGCGGCCGGTTTCATGCCGCAGCGCCGCGTCCAGCAGAGTCTGCGTGCCGACCACGTTGGTCTGCACGAACGGGGTCGCGCCGGTGATGGAGCGGTCGACGTGGGACTCGGCGGCGAAGTGGACGATCACGTCGTGTCCGGGAACCACCCGGTCCACCAGGCCGGGGTCGCAGATGTCGCCCCGGACGAACCGCAGTCGGGGGTCGGCGCGTACCGGGGCGAGGTTTGCCGGGTTGCCCGAGTAGGTGAGTTTGTCCAGCACGGTGACGCCGCTCGGTTCCAGCGTCGACGTGGCCGCGCCCGTCCCGGGCGGGTTTCCGCCCGGTTGCGGTGGGACCGTGCCCGCCCGAGCGGTGGCCGTGCCTGGCCGGGCAGTGGCCGCGCCCGCCTCGCGCGTGTTCATGCCCGCCCTCGACGGTAGGGGCGAGGGGGCGCCCAGCAGCATCCTGACGTATTCCGACCCGATGAACCCGGCGCCGCCGGTGACGAGTATCCGCACGGATCCAAACTACGCCTCTGACCTCACGGTATGGCGCACCGTAGTCGTGTCGTCACTCCGATACCTTGCGAGAGTGCGTGGAATTCTGCTGGCCGGTGGCACCGGCTCCAGGCTGTGGCCGATCACCTGCGCGGTGTCCAAACAGCTCATGCCGGTCTACGACAAGCCGATGATCTACTATCCGCTGTCCACCCTGGTCATGGCCGGGGTCCGGGAGATCCTGCTGATCACCACCCCGGACGACCAGGACCAGTTCCGGCGGCTGCTCGGCGACGGCGACCAGTTCGGTCTCCGTCTGGAGTACGCCGTCCAACCGCGACCCGAGGGCATCGCGCAGGCGTTCCTGATCGGAGCGGACTTCATCGGTACGGAACCGGTGGCGCTGATCCTCGGCGACAACATCTTCTACGGGGTGGGGCTCGGCCGGCAGCTGGCCCGCCGGGAGCCGGTGGGCGGGCACGTCTTCGCGTATCCGGTGGCCAACCCGCGGCAGTACGGGGTGGTCGAGTTCGACCCGACCGGGCGAGTCCTGTCCATCCAGGAGAAGCCGGCGCTGCCCCGGTCCCGGTACGTGGTGCCGGGCCTGTACTTCTACGACAACCGGGTCCTGGAGATCGCCGGGAAGCTGCTCCCGAGCCCGCGCGGGGAGCTGGAGATCACGGCGGTCAACGAGGCGTACCGCGAGGCGGGCGAGTTGTCCGTGACGGTGCTGGACCGGGGGACCGCCTGGCTGGACACCGGCACCTTCGCCTCGCTGATGCAGGCGGCCGAGTTCGTCCGGGTGATCGAGGAGCGGCAGGGACTGAAGATCGGCTGCCTGGAGGAGGTGGCCTGGCGGGCGGGCCTGATCGACGACGGCCAGCTGCGCGCGCTGGCCGAACCGCTGGCCCGCAGCGGATACGGCGAGTACCTGTTCGGCCTGCTCGCCGGCTGAGCCGTTCCGGCTGGCGGGTCCGGGCCCGCGGGTCAGCCCGGGATGGCACTGACGGCCACCCGACAACCTGCTTTCCGAACCATCCGACCTTCCGAGAAGATCATAAAAAATCATGTTGTATACGGAACGGGCGATTCGCTGGCGATGAAGATCAGAGAGCTGAGCATCGAGGGATCCTGGGAGATCACGCCGCAGCAGCACGGTGACCCACGCGGGCTGTTCCTCGAGTGGTACCGGTTCGACCTGCTGACCGCGGCGGCCGGCGGGTCGCTGCCACTGGCCCAGGCCAACATGTCGGTTTCGGCACGTGGCGTGGTGCGCGGCGTCCACTACGCGGACGTGCCGCCCGGCCAGGCGAAGTACGTCACCTGCGTCCGGGGCGCGGTGGCGGACGTGGTCGTGGACGTGCGCCGGGGATCACCCACGTACGGCCGGTGGGAGATGGTCCGGCTCGACGACGTCGACCGGCGGGCGGTGTACCTGGCCGAGGGACTCGGTCACGGGTTCTGCGCGCTGACCGACGACGCCACGCTCACGTACCTGTGCTCCGCCACGTACAACCCGGAGGTGGAGCGGTCGGTGCATCCGCTGGACGCGGAGCTGGCCATCGACTGGCCGGTGGCCGCCCCCCGGCTGTCGGCCCGGGACGCGGTCGCGCCCAGCCTGGCGGTCGCGGCGGCGGCCGGGCTGCTGCCCGACGCCGGAGCCTGCCGGGCGCGGGCCGCCAGCCCGGCGCCCGGTATGCCGCCTCCGGCGGGTTTTTAACGGGACTCGGACCGCAACGCGGAGTCCGACGGTGACCACGGGGGGCGTTGGGCGGCTAGTGTCTGTACATGGAACGGCGAATCTTCGGGCTCGAGACCGAGTACGGCGTCACCTGCACCTACCGCGGCCAACGGCGGCTGTCACCCGACGAGGTTGCCCGCTATCTGTTCCGCCGCGTGGTGTCCTGGGGACGGTCCAGCAATGTGTTCCTCCGCAACGGCGCCCGGCTCTACCTGGACGTCGGATCGCACCCCGAGTACGCGACCCCGGAGTGCGACTCGGTGGTCGATCTGGTGGCGCACGACCGGGCCGGCGAGCGGATCCTTGAGGGTCTGCTCGTGGACGCCGAGAAGCGGTTGCACGACGAGGGCATCGCGGGCGAAATCTACCTCTTCAAGAACAACACCGATTCGGCCGGAAACTCCTACGGCTGCCACGAGAACTACCTGGTGTCCCGGCACGGAGAGTTCGGCCGGCTGGCCGACGTACTCATCCCGTTCCTGGTCACCCGGCAGCTGATCTGCGGGGCCGGCAAGGTGCTGCAGACACCGCGCGGCGCCGTCTACTGCCTGTCCCAGCGCGCCGAGCACATCTGGGAGGGCGTCTCGTCGGCGACCACCCGGAGCCGTCCGATCATCAACACCCGGGACGAGCCGCACGCCGACGCCGAGCGGTACCGCCGGCTGCACGTGATCGTCGGTGACTCGAACATGAACGAGGTCACCACGCTGCTGAAGGTGGGCAGCGCCGACATCGTGCTGCGGATGATCGAGGCCGGCGTGGTGATGCGGGACCTGTCGCTGGAGAACCCGATCCGGGCCATCCGCGAGGTGTCGCACGACGTCACCGGACGCCGCAAGGTCCGGCTCGCCTCCAACAAGGAGGTCAGCGCGCTGGAGATCCAGCAGGAGTACCTGGCCAAGGCCACCGAGTTCGTCGAGCGCCGGGGCGGGGACCAGACCGCCAAGCGGGTCGTCGAGCTGTGGGGCCGGGTGCTGAGCGCGGTGGAGAGCGGCGACCTGGAGCCGGTGTCCCGGGAGATCGACTGGGTGAGCAAGTTGCGCCTGATCGAGCGGTACCAGGCCAAGCACGACCTGCCGCTGTCCCACCCCCGGGTGGCGCAGATGGACCTGGCCTACCACGACCTGCGCCGGGGCCGCGGCCTGTACGGCCTGCTGGAGCGGCGCGGTCAGGTGGACCGGATCGCCACCGACCCGGAGATCTTCGAGGCCAAGGAGACCCCGCCGCAGACCACCCGCGCCCGGCTGCGGGGCGAGTTCATCCGGCACGCCCAGGAGAAGCGGCGGGACTTCACCGTCGACTGGGTACACCTGAAGCTCAACGACCAGGCGCAGCGCACGGTCCTGTGCAAGGACCCGTTCCGGGCGTACGACGAGCGGGTGGAGCGCCTGATCGCCAGCATGTGACCGCCGTACGGCGGCCCGACGGACGTACCGACGCGGGGACGGCGGCGCAGGCCAGCCGTCTCCGCGTCGGCCGTCTCCGCGTCGGCCGTCTCCGCGTCGGCTGTCTCGGTGTTGGCCGCCCCCGCTCGGTCCGCCTCGGTCCGGTGTCAGCTCGCCGGTGGGTGCGGCTCTGCTGGTGGGTGTGGCTCTGCCGGCCCGCCCACCCGGGGCGGGGGTGGGCCGGTAGGCTGGCCCCGCTATGACGTCATCCACTCCGCCGGATCCGGACCGCGAGCCGGGGCGAGCCCGGCAGACCTGGGTCGAGCGCCGGCGCGGCAAGATCGCCGATGAGATCGCGCGCAACCGGCGCGGTGAGTACACGGTGCCCACCTGGGTGCTCGCGCTGATCCTGGTGCTGATCGTCGGCGCCTGGATCACCCTGATCATGATCAGCTGACCCCACCCACCCCCCCTCCCGGCTGACCACCCAACCCCTTGCGGTTGATCATGAAGTTGACGGGCTTGTTGATCTTAAAAACGCCCGCTAACTTCACGATCAACCGGGGTGGGGGGTGGGGGGTGGGGGTGGGGGGTCAGTGGGGGTGGGGTGGTTGTGGATCAAGGGGGTGGGGGGTGAGGGTGGCGGCGTGGCGGCCGGCGGCGGCGGCGGCCAGGAAGTAGGCGTGGTCCTCGTCCAGGCCCCGGCCCATGGTGGACAACCGGACCGGCACGGCCCGCAGCGCCGCGTCGAGGCCGGCGGTGGACACCCGGACCAGGGCGTGCCGCGCGGCGAGCGGCGCGAGGGCCTCGTCGACCGCGCGGGCCAGGTCGGCGGGCAGACCGTCCGGCACGACCAGGTCCGCCGGGGCCAGCGCCACCCGCCCGTACGCGGTGAGGCTGTGGTGGGACACGCCACGGTGTCGTGGTCGGGGGTCCGCGTCGGAGATCCGCAGTGAACCGACCGCCCGGCCGCCCAGCGCGGCGGTGGCGTTGACCGCCTCCCCGGCGGCCACCCCGGAGAAGCCCCAGCGGGTGCCGGTGCCGAGGTTGCCCGGCCCCTGCGACACGATCGCGAGGTCGGCCCGCAGCACGTGCCGCGCCGCGAGCAGCCCGGTGTGCAGGGTCGCCGCCTCCAGGTCGCCGCCGAACGCCTGCCCGACCGTCACCGTGCCGACCAGTTCGCCGGTCAACTCGCTCAGGGTGCGGGAGAACCAGGCGGGCAGCGCGGCGCCGTCGGTGAGCACGTACCCGATCCGCAGCCCCGGCCGCTCGGCGCGGGCCCCGGCGACGATCGCCGGCAGCGCGGAGTGCAGGTCGGCGACCACCACGGGCATGCCGGCCAGGTCGTCGGCCTCGGCGAGCAGGTCGCGGTACGGCGACGCCGGCTCGTCCACGCCCAGCGTGATCGGCTGCAACGGGGTGTAGCGGGCCTTCACCAGATGTCCGGCCGCGCGGGTGTCCGCCGGTTCGGGCGGATCCGGCGGCAGCCGGTCCGGCAGCGCCACGACCAGGGCGTACCCGCCGGTGCCCAACCCCATGAGCAGCGCACCCACGTTGAGCAGGACCCGGTCACCGACCTCGGGGGAGCCGACCAGGAGCGGATAGGCGAGGGCCCGTACCGCCGTGCCGTCGGCGAGCGTGACGTCCAACTCGACCGCGCCGCGCCACCGCCGGCGCAGCCCCGTCACCGTTCCGGACCGCCAACGCACCATGTCGGAACACGCTAGCCGGCCCGGCCCGAGCCGGACCGAAGGACCCCCTCCGGGGGACGCGCCGGTCCCCGGCCGCCGCCGGGCTCCAGCCGGGAGCGGCTGCCGTCGGTGCGACCGCTGCGGGTGGGGTCCAGGAAGACGTACCGGATGTTCGGGAACCGCTCGGTGAGCCGGTGCTCCGCCTCGTCGGCCGCGGCCTCGATGGCGGCGCCGGTCGCGTCGTCGACGAAGTCCACCTTCGCGGCGACCAGCACGTCGTCCGGACCGAGCTGCATGGTCAGCAGGGTGTCCACCCGGGTGACGGTGGGCAGCGTGGTCAACTCCGTCCGGATGATCTCGTGGACCCGCGGCGGCACCGCCCGCCCGACCAGCAGCGACACGTTGCTACGGGCCAGGATGGCGGCGACCACCAGCAGCAACGCGCCGATCGCGATCGAGGCGACGCCGTCCCACAGGTCGTCGCCGGTGAGCTGGGTGAGCCCTACTCCGGCGGCGGCCAGCAGCAGACCGACCAGGGCCGCGCTGTCCTCCAGGAAGACCGCCTTGACGGCGGTGTCGGCGGTGTGGCGCAGGAACCGACCGGGGGTGCTGTCCCACCGTTCGGCCTCGCCGCGTACCTGCCGGACCGCCCGCCGGAACGAGATGCCCTCCAGCACGAACGAGATGGCCAGCACGATGTACGAGATCAGCGGGCCGCCGCCCTCCTCGCCGCCCACGATGGTGTGCACGCCCTGATAGACCGAGAAGCCGGCGCCGGCCAGGAAGGTGAACAGGGCGGCCAGGAAGGCCCAGACGTAGCTCTCCTTGCCGTACCCGAACGGGTGTTTGGCGTCGGCCGGGCGGGCGCCGCGCCGCAGCGCCGTGAACAGCAGCACCTCGGTGGTGGTGTCGGCGAGCGAGTGGGCCGCCTCGGACAGCATCGCCGACGATCCGGCGAGTGCGCCGGCGACCGCCTTGGCCACCGCGATACCGAGGTTGGCCACGCCGGCCACCACGACGGTGCCGACGCTCTCCGACTCCTGCCCCGGCGACTCCCGCCCGGGCCCGTCCCACCGCCCGTCACCGTCCCGCGGCCCGTCACCACCGCCTTCCGGTCGGTCGCCGTCCCGCGACCGTCCCGCGACCCGCGGCCCGTGCCCGGTGCCGTTCCCCTGCTCGTCCGGTCGCTCCCGCCGGTCCCGCTCAGCCATGCGAATCAGCCTATGGGCCGACCCGCCCATCCGCCGGACGGGCGATGGTGGCGTAGGCCACCGCGCGGGTGCGCCGCGTCCGGCCGGACGCTGCTAGCGTTGCCCAGGTGTCCCGGACCCGTACCGAACGCCTGGTCAACCTGGTGATCTGTCTGCTGTCCACCCGGCGGTTCCTGACAGCGGCGCAGATCGCCGCCACCGTGCCCGGCTACGAGCACGATCCGGAGGACGCCCGCGACCACGAGGCGTTCCAGCGCAAGTTCGAGCGGGACAAGGCTGAGCTGCGGGAACTGGGTGTACCGCTGGAGACCGGCACGGCCAGCGCCTTCGACGCCGAGCCGGGCTACCGCATCGCGCACCGGGAGTACGCGCTGCCGGAGATCCTGCTGGAGCCCGACGAGGCCGCCGCCGTGGGCATCGCGGCACGGCTGTGGCAACACGCCGGCCTGGCCGCCGCGGCGTCGTCCGGGCTGGCGAAGCTGCGCGCGGCCGGCATCGACGTGGACCCGCAGGCCACCCTGGGCCTGGAACCGGTGGTGACCGCGGATCCCGCGTTCGCGCCGCTGACCGCCGCCGCCCGCGAGCGGCGGGTGGTCGCCTTCGACTACCGCACCCCCGACGATGACGCCTCGACCAGCCGCCGCCTGCAACCGTGGGGGGTGGTGTGCTGGCGGGGCCGGTGGTACGTGGTCGGTCACGACCTGGACCGGGCTGCCGCGCGGTGCTTCCGGCTGTCCCGGATCGTGGGCACGGTGCGCGGTCTGGGTCCGCCGGGCGCCTACGAGCCGCCGACCGGGGTCGACCTGATCAGCCACGTGGCCCGCTGGTCCGGACCGGTCGAGCGGACCGGCCGGGCGACCGTGCTGGTCCGGCCGGGCCGGGCCGCCGGGCTGCGCCGATGGGCCCGGGAGGTCGTGCCGGACGCCGCGGGGGACCGGCTGGTCCTGCCGTACGGCGACGCCGACTGGCTGGCCGACGCCCTCGTCGGCTACGGGCCGGACGTGCGGGTGCTGGAGCCGCCGGAGGTCCGGGAAGCGGTCATCCAGCGACTCAAGGAGGCGGTGACCCGGCACGACGAGTTCGCCGCCGCGGAGGTCGCCGCCGGCGACCGGGACGCGCGGGCGGGACTGGTCGGCCCGGTGATCGCGGACACCGGGGTGCGGGCATGAACCCCACCCCCCGCGCCGGTGGGACCCGGTCCGGTTCCCGGGCCTCGGCGGACCGGCTGGCCCGGCTGCTCAACCTCGTTCCGTACCTGCTGTCCCGACCGGGTATCGCGGTGGCCGAGGCGGCCGCGGACCTCGGGGTGACCGAACGGCAGCTCCGCGAGGACCTTGAGCTGCTCTGGGTGTGCGGCCTGCCCGGGTACGGGCCGGGCGACCTGATCGACATGGCGTTCGACGGCGACCGGGTGACGATCACCTACGACGCCGGCATCGACCGGCCGTTGCGGCTGACCCCGGACGAGGCGTTGGCGCTGCTGGTGGCGTTGCGGATGCTGGTGGAGACCCCCGGCATGGCGAACCGGGACGCCATCGAGCGGGCCCTCGCCAAGATCGAGTCGGCGGCCGGTGAGTTCGCCGGCGCCCCCGTGGCGGTCCGGCTGCCCGGCGACGACGAGCGGCTGGAGGCGTTGCGTGGCGCCGTCCAGCGCGGCCGGGCACTGCGGATCACGTACTACACGGCCGCCCGGGACGAGACCACCGAACGCACCATCGACCCGCTGCGGGTGCTGATGGTCGGCGGCCGGGGCTACCTGGAGGCGTGGTGTCGTCGGGCCGAGGCGGTCCGGCTGTTCCGGGCGGACCGGATCGACGCCCTCACCGAGCTGGCCGAGCCGGCGCAGGCGCCGCCGCAGGCGCAGCCGGTGGACCTCAGCGCCGGCATCTTCCGGCCGTCCCCCGAGCTGCCCCTGGTCACCCTGCGGGTGGGTCGCGGCGCCCGGTGGATCACCGAGTACTACCCCTGCGAGTCGGTACGCCGGGGGATCGGTGCCGCCGGCGAGGACTGGCTGGTCGACCTGCGGGTGACCGATCTGGGCTGGGCCCGCCGGTTCGTCCTGGGGCTGGGCACCGACGTCACGGTGGTGGGCCCGCCCGAGTTGGCCCTGGCGGTGCGGGACGCGGCCGCCGCGGCGCTCGACGCGTACGCCATGCCGGTGGCCGCGGCCGACCCGGCGCAGTCGGCCGGGAGGCCGTAGGCTGGCCGCCGTGGTGTTCTGGATCGTGCTCGCGGTGGTCGTGTTCGCCCTCGTGGTCCTCGCCCTGGCCGTCCGGTCGGTGCTGGCCCGCCTCGGGCCCCTGCACCGGGCCGCGGAGCGGCTGAGGCGGCGGCAGGACGAGGTCGAGGGGCTCCGCGAGGCTGCCCTGCGGCTCCAGCACGGGCTGGAGGGGCTGGCCGTCCAGGCCGGCGAGGCGCAGCGGCGGATCACGGTGATCAAGGCGGCCAGCGGTCGGTGACGGCCGCCGGCTGGCGGCCGGCCCGGCGTCGCACGACCACGGTCACCTGGCGGTTGGTCCGCTCGGGCGTCCGCGGTGACCTCAACCCGCAGCCGGACCGACACGTGGCGGGTTGACGAGTCCGCCCGGCTGGTCAAGACTGCACCGACCGGGTGAAATCTCACCTTGGGCCCAGCTACTGGCATCGGACGCGCACGCACGTACGATGGTCAGGACGCGCTGCTAAATCACCGTAGACCGACTGGAGCTTTCCATGGGTGCCCTCAGGCCGTGGCACATCGCCATCTTCGTGGTCGTGCTGATCCTGCTCTTCGGCGCGAAGCGGCTTCCCGACGCGGCCCGCTCGCTCGGCCGATCGATGCGAATCATCAAGGCCGAGACCAAGGGCCTCGTCGACGACGACAACGACCTGGCCGAGAAGGCCGAGGCGCAGGCCGGTTACCAGCCGTTGCCGCCCAACGCGCAGCAGCAGCCGTACCAGGGCCAGCCCGGGTACGCTCCGCAGGCTCCGTACCAGCAGCCGCCGGCCGCGCCGCAGCAGCAGTACGCGCAGCAGCCGCCGCCCGCCCCCCAGCCACCGGTGGTCGACCCGGTGCAGCGGGTTCGCGACAACTGACCCGCTGAGGTCCGAGCACCGTGGCCTTCGCGCTCCGTAAACGCGGCCCGAGCAGCTTCGAGCGGGCCTCCGACGGCTCGATGACGCTGGTCGAGCACATCCGCGAGCTTCGTAGCCGGCTGTTCAAGGCGTCCCTCGGGGTCGCCCTGGGGCTGATCGTCGGCTTCCTCCTCTCCCAGTGGGTCTTCGACCTGCTCAGGCAGCCCTACTGCGAGCTGCCCGGGATGACGGTCAACGGCAAGTGCGCGAATTTCCTGCAGCTCAGCCCCACCGACGGGTTCGTGCTCAGGCTCAAGCTCGCGCTGTGGGTCGGGCTGGTCGTCGGGGCTCCGGTGTGGCTGTTCCAGCTCTGGGCCTTCATCGCTCCGGGCCTGCACCGTCACGAGCGGCGGTGGGCGTACGCCTTCGTGGCGATCGCCGCGCCGCTGTTCGCCAGTGGCGCCGTGCTGGCCTACTTCGTGGTTCGCAAGGGCCTGGAGTTCCTGCTGAACTCGGGCGTCACCGGGACGTCGACCCAGCTGGAGGTCACCCGGTACATCTCGTTCGTCACCAACATGATCATGCTGTTCGGGGTGGCGTTCGAGTTCCCGCTGATCCTGCTCATGCTGAACTTCTCCGGGTTGGCGACCGCCCGTCGGCTGCTCAGCTGGTGGCGGGCGGTCATCTTCATCGCGTTCGCCTTCGCCGCCATCGCGACGCCGGACCCGGGTCCGTTCGGCATGACGCTGCTGGCCAGCGCGCTGTCCGTGCTGTATTTCGTGGCGGTGGCCGTGGCCTGGGTCAACGACAAGCGTCGGGGCCGGGGCCGGGAGATGTACGCGGGCGTCGGCGACGACGAGATCTCGCCGCTCGCCCTCGACGACGAGCCCGTCGAGGCGGGGGAGCGGGTCGAGGCGATCACCCCGGTCGCACCCCCCGAGCCGGTGGCGCCGCCCCGGCCGGTCGACCGCGACTACGACGACATGACCTGAACAACCAGGCGCTCCTCCCCGCGCCGGGCATCGGCGCCATCCCAGCACACCGCCGGGATGGCGCCGATGTCGTGTAAGGAAGGGCACCTTGTTATCGCTTTCGGTATAGGAAGGGCCCCCTTTTAACCCCGAGAGGGGTGGAGCCGAGCGGCCCGTCGGGGCGCGGGTGCGGGGCGGCCGTCCCGGCCGGTACCGTGCTCGCCGTGACCGCAGACGATCACCAGCCGCAGCCGGCCCTCGCGGCCGGCCTGGCCGACGGTCCGGTGGCCGTGCTGGCCAACCCGGCGGCCGGGCGGGGCCGGTACCGCGACCTCCTGCCGGCGGTCCTCGACCGGCTGGCCGGCACCGGCCGGGCGGTCCGGCTGCTGACCGCGGACAGCGCCGCCGGCAGCCGCGCGGCCTGCCACGCGGCGGTGGCCGACGGGATCGCCGCGCTGGTCGCCGTGGGCGGCGACGGGACCGTCCACCAGGCCCTCCAGGCGGTCGCCGGCACCCCGGTCGGGTTCGGCCCGGTGCCGGCCGGCACCGGCAACGACTTCGCCGCCGACACCGGCTTCCCGGTCGATCCGCGCGCCGCCGCCGACGCCATCGCCACGGCCGTCACCGCCGGCCGCACCCGGCCGGTCGACCTGGCGCGGCTCACCGCGGCCGACGGCACGAGCGGATGGTACGGCGCGGTCCTCGCCGCCGGATTCGACGCCATCGTGAACGAGAAGGCCAATCGGATGCGCTGGCCGCGCGGTCGCCGCCGGTACGATCTGGCGATTCTCGTCGAGCTGGCCCGGCTGCGTCCCCGCCGTTACACGCTGCGGCTGGACGGCCGGGAACTGGTCGTGGACGCGGTGCTGGTGGCGGTCGGGAACTGTCCCAGCTACGGCGGCGGCATGCGGATCTGCCCGGCCGCCGACCCGGCCGACGGCCTGCTCGACGTGGTGGTCGGCGGCCTGCTCAGCCGGACCGAGTTGATCCGGGTCAAGCCACGGATCTACCAGGGCACCCACGTGGACCATCCGCTGGTGACCAGCTACCGGGCCCGCACCGTGGAGCTGGTGGCCGAGGGCATCACCACGTACGCCGACGGGGAGCGGAGCGCGCCGTTGCCGATCACCGTCACAGCCGTACCGGGAGCGGTCCGCCTGCTACGTTGATCCGCCGGGACCGGCGGCACCCTTCCGCCCCCCGCCCCGCCCTTCAGGCTTGGCTGCCCTCGGTCCACCACGCCGCTGCCCTTGGTCCACGCCGCTGCCTGACCGCCCCCGCCGCTGCCTGACCGCCCTCGTCGGGAGCCGGCCCCGGCACCACCCGCCGACGCTGCTACGGCCGTGCCTGACCGGCGGTGGTGGTGGATGCTGGGCCGAATGCGCGGAGGGCGTGTGCCACCAGCGTGCGCAGCTCGTCGGGGCCGGGCATGCCGAGGTGGTAGACGAGCCGGTGGTAGATGGGTCCGTAGATCAGGTTGAGGGCCACGTCGAGGTCGGCGTCGGACGGCAACTGTCCGTCGCGCTGGGCTTGGCGCAGCCGCTTCTTGAACTCGTCGATGCGCGGCCGGATGAGCCGTTCCCGCAGGTCGTGTGCCAGCTCATCGTCCTGGAGCCCTTCGGCGATGAGTCCCGCGACGGCTGAGGTCTTCGTGGGTGTGAGCAGGCCGATGACGGCGGTGAGCTGGTCGTGCAGGTCGGCCGCGAGGTCGCCGGTGTTCGGGTGCTCGGCGACGGCGGTCGCCACGTCGTCGACGGCCTCCAACACGACCGCGCCCTTGGACGGCCACCACCGGTAGATCGTCTTCTTGCTGACGCCGGCGCGGGCCGCGATGGCTTCGATCGTGAGTCGTCGGTAGCCGAGTTCGGCGCACAGTTGCAGCGCCGCGTCGAGGATGGCCCGGCGGCTGGCTTCGTTGCGGCGCAGCGGGTTGGGAGATGCGGGCATGACCGAAGATTAACAGGAAACGGTACGTGCCGTGTTGACACCCTGGATATACGGCACGTAGCGTGTCGCCGCAGCGTGCCTAAACGACACGTAGCGTGTAGCGACTCGCATCCACCACCCCGGCGAGGGAGACGATCATGGGATCAGGCGGCTTTTCCAAATCAGGACTGCGCAGAGTCCGCGACGTGCTTGACCGGCATGTCGAATCGGGACGGATACCCGGGCTTGTGGCCCTGGTCAGTCGCGGTGCCGAGACACAGGTCGAGACGATCGGGACGATGCGCCATGACGGCGGTGCGCCGATGCGGCGGGACACCATCTTCCGGATGGCCTCGACCTCCAAGCCGGTCTCGATCGCCGCGGCCATGGTCCTGCTCGACGAGTGCCGGCTGCGGCTGGATGATCCGGTGCTGCCGTGGCTGCCGGAACTGGCCGACCGGCGGGTGCTGACCCGGATCGACGGACCGCTGGACGACACGGTGCCGGCCCGCCGGCCGATCACCGTGCGGGACGTGCTGACCTCCACGTTCGGGCTCGGCATGGACATGACGGTGATCGGCACCCCGATCATGAACGCGGTCTTCGAGCGGGGCCTCACGCCGAACCTGCCGGAACCGATGCCCGAGCAGGACGAGTGGATGCGCCGCCTCGGCACGCTTCCGCTGATGCACCAACCTGGCGAGCGGTGGCAGTACCAGCTCGGCAGCGACCTGCTCGGGGTGCTCGTCTCGCGGGTCACCGGCCAGTCGTTCGGGACCTTCCTGCGCGAGCGCGTCTTCGAACCGCTCGGTATGAGGGACACCGCTTTCCACGTACCCACCGACAAGATCGACCGGTTGCCGGCCCTCTACGCTCCCGACCCGCAGACCGGCGAGTTCCTCGTCTGGGATGAGTCCGCCGGCGGCCGGTGGAGCGCACCCCCGGCGTTCGAGGGCGGCGGCGGTGGGCTGGTGTCCACGGTCGACGACTACCACGCGTACTTCCGGATGCTGCTCAACCACGGCCTGCACGAGGGCGAGCGGATCCTGTCCCGGCCCGCCGTCGAGCTGATGACCACCAACCGGCTCACGCCCGAACAGACGGCCGCCCGCACCGCCCTGGCCCGCGACAACGTCCACGTGTCGTTCGGCCAGGGACAGCACGGCGGTTGGGGTTTCGGGATGGCCGTGCGCACCTACCGCGGCGACTACGCGGCGGTCGGTCAGTTCGGCTGGGACGGCGGGAGCGGCACCTCGACCTACGCCGACCCGGAGAACGGGTTGATCGGCATCCTCTGCACCCAGGTGGGGGCCACCACCTGGGACTCGACGCGGGCGTTCCTCGATTTCTGGACGACGCTCTACCAGGCAATCGACGACTGAGCGTCAGCTACGGTGGCCGGGCCGTGAGCGTCGGACGACCAGGCCGGCTCCCCGCCCGGTCTGGTCGTCCGACGCCCGGAACGTGCGGTGCCGCGAACCGATGCGGCCGCCTCGACACCCACGGGGACGGCCGTACGCGACTACGCCAGTGCGTGGCCGGTGGTGCTGTCCACGTGGGCCGGGATCTTCCCAGGGCCGTCACCGGTCGACAGGGTGCCGGTCGGCTCGAACATCAGGATCGAGCCGCCCGGCGACGAGGGCCGGTGCTCGGTCCCCCTGGGCACCACGAAGACGTCACCGGCGGTCAGTTCCACCGTGCTCTCCACGCCCTCGGCGTCCCGCAGGGCGATGTCGAACCGCCCCTGCAGGACCAGGAAGAACTCGTCGGTGTCCCGGTGAGCGTGCCAGACGTGCTCGCCTCGAACGTGCGCGATCCGCACGTCGTAGTCGTTCACCCGGGTCACGATGCGCGGGCTGTAGACGGCGTCGAACGAGGCGAGCGCGGCGGTCAGGTTGACGGGCCGGGTGGTGTCGGGTCCAGTGGTCATGCCGGTAATCATCGGCGGACCCGGCCGGTCAATCTTGTACGTTCTTGAGGTGGGCGAGGGCTTTTCCGGCACCTGCCGGATAACGGCGTGGCGACCCCCGGTGCCCCGGATCGCCGAGGTGTTCCACGCGGACATCAGCGGGTACCGGTACCCTCGGCACTGCCACGACACCTGGGCGGTGCTGCTCGTCGACGACGGTGCGATCCGGTACGACCTGGACACCCGCCACTACGGCGCGATCGAAGACACCGTCCTCGTCCTGCCGCCCGGCGTCGTCCACAACGGGTATCCGGCCGAGCGGTTCGGCCGGTTCCGCAAGCGCGAGTTGTACCTCGATCGGGATTTTCTGCCGGACGAGCTGGTTGGCCCGGCCGTCGACGGATCCACCCTGCGGGACCGGGCGCTGCGCGACGCGCTCAGCCGGTTGCACGACCGGCTCACCGCGATCGGTCCCGCGCCGGCCCGTACCGGCGCCGGAGTCCGGCCGGGCGAACTCGACATCGAGACCCGGCTTGCCATGATCGCCGAGCGGCTACGTCGGCACCTGCGCCCCGGCCCGACCACGGTGCCGGAACCGGAGTCGACGATCGCTCACCGGCTGCGCGAGCTACTCGACGGGCGGCTGTCCGAGCGGATCAGACTTGCCGACGTCGCCGTGCAACTGGACCGGACGGTCCCACACCTCGTCCGCAGTTTCCGGCGGGAGTTCGGCATCACCCCGTATGCCTATCTCACCGGGTCGCGGGTGGATCGGGCCCGGAAACTCCTCCTGGCCGGGAATCCACCCGCCGGGGTCGCCGCCGCCGTCGGTTTCCACGACCAGGCTCACCTGACCCGGCACTTCAAGCGGCACGTGGCGGTCCCGCCGGCCCGGTACGCGGCCTCGGGCGCTGTCCGCCTCGGCGGTTAACAGGGGGCCCTTCCTAGGCGGAAAGCGATAACAAGGTGCCCTTCCTTACACCGCTCAGCACGCCGATCAGCGGGCGATGAGGTCGAGGACGGTGCTGAGCCCGTTGGCGGCTCCCGGGCCGGCCGCCGGCAGCACCAGGACCGGGCAGCCGGCGGCCACCGCGCCGGCGTCGGTCGGCGTGTCACCGACCATCAGCGTCCGCTCGGGTTCGGTGCCGAGCAGGCCGCAGGCGCGTAGGAAGATCGCCGGGTCGGGCTTGCAGCGGCCGACCTCGTAGCTCAGCACGAAGGCGTCGATCAGGTCGGTCAGGCCCCAGGCCGTGAACAGCGGCCGGAGGTCGAATCCGATGTTGCTGACCAGCGCGACCGGCACCCGGGCGGCGCGCAGCGCCCGGAGCGTGTCATGGGTGTCGGCGTACGGCAGCCAGCCCCGCGGATCGAGCAGGCGGTCGTAGAGGGCATCGGCCAGCCCTTCGATGCCGGTGTCGACAGTGTCCAGCAGACCGGTGTAGGCGGCCCGGTGGGCGTGCTCGTAGAGGTCGCGGTCGGCCCACACGTCCGCGAGGTGCGGCGGTACCCGGTGCGGCAGCGGGCCTCCGGGACGCCCGGCGGTGACCAGCCGGTCCGACAGCACGGTGGCGCGCATCCGGTCCAGTTCGACGCCGAGGTCGCCGGCGGCGGCCTGTACCCAGCCGACCGGGTCCTCGACCTGGGCCAGGGTGCCGTGGAAGTCGAACAGCACGGCCTCGACCGACCGCCTGGGCGGCGGTGGTTGCGGGTCGCGGACGGTATCGCGGTCGCTGCGCTGGGAGGGCGGTTCGGGCTGTTCCGGCACGGGCTGCACCCTACCGACCGGGTCCGACCCGGCTGCTGGACGCCCTCGCCCGGTAATCGTCGCAGGCACGCATTAACCTGGAGGTCATGTCGAGCCCCGCCGAGCGGTACGCCGCGGCGCGCCGCAGGGCCGCCTATCAGCATTCCTATCCCGCGCTCGCGGACTTCACCCTCGATCTCGGGTTCGATCTCGACGACTTCCAGCGGTCGGCGTGCCAGGCCCTGGAGCGGGGCAGCGGGGTGCTGGTCTGCGCCCCCACCGGCGCCGGCAAGACGGTCGTCGGCGAGTTCGCCGTCCACCTGGCGCTGCGCGCCGGCGCGACCGCCGAATCGGGTGGCGGCCCGCGCAAGTGCTTCTACACGACGCCGATCAAGGCGCTGTCGAACCAGAAGTACCACGATCTGGTCCGACGGTACGGCGTCGAGCGGGTCGGGCTGCTCACCGGCGACAACGCGATCAACGGCGACGCCCCGGTGGTGGTGATGACCACCGAGGTGCTCCGCAACATGCTCTACGCCGGCTCGGCGACCCTGGACGGCCTGGCGTACGTGGTGATGGACGAGGTCCACTACCTGGCCGACCGGTTCCGCGGCGGGGTGTGGGAAGAGGTGATCATCCACCTGCCCGAGTCGGTGACCCTGGTCTCGCTGTCGGCCACCGTGTCCAACGCGGAGGAATTCGCCGACTGGCTGGTCACCGTGCGCGGCGAGACCGAGGTGGTGGTCAGTGAGCACCGCCCGGTGCCGCTGTGGCAGCACATGCTGGTCGGCAAGCGGATGTTCGACCTGTTCCACGACGCGGACGCGGCGCGCAAGCACGACGTACACCCGGAGCTGTTGCGCTACACCCGGGAGACGGCGCGCCGGCTTGAGCTGGCCGACCCGCGCGGCGGGTTGACCCGGCGCGGCCCGCGCTGGCGTGGGCCGCTGCGCCCCGACATCGTGGAACGGCTCGACCGTGAGGGGCTGCTGCCGGCGATCCTGTTCATCTTCAGCCGGGCCGGCTGCGACGCGGCCGTGCAGCAGTGCCTGGCGGCGGGGCTGCGGTTGACCACGCCCGACGAGCGGGTCGAGATCCGCCAGGTGGTCGAGCGGCGGATCACCACCATTCCCGGCGAGGACCTGTCGGTGCTGGGCTACTGGGACTGGCTCGACGGGCTGGAACGCGGGTTGGCCGCCCACCACGCCGGGATGCTGCCCGCGTTCAAGGAGGTGGTCGAGGAGCTGTTCGTGCGCGGGCTGGTCAAGGCCGTGTTCGCCACCGAGACGCTGGCGCTGGGCATCAACATGCCGGCCCGGTGCGTGGTGCTGGAGCGGCTGGTCAAGTTCAACGGTGAGGCGCACGTCGACCTGACCCCGGGGGAGTACACCCAGCTCACCGGCCGGGCCGGGCGGCGCGGCATCGACGTGGAGGGGCACGCGGTCGTCGTCTGGTCGCCGGAGGTGGATCCCCGCCAGGTCGCGGGGCTGGCGTCCACCCGCACCTACCCGCTGCGGTCCAGCTTCCGGCCCTCGTACAACATGGCGGTGAACCTGGTCGGGTCGGTCGGTGTCGATCCCGCGCGGGAGCTGCTGGAGGCGTCGTTCGCGCAGTTCCAGGCGGACCGTTCGGTGGTCGGCCTGGCCCGTCAGGTGCAGCGCAACGCCGAGACGATCGAGGCGTACGACGTCGAGGCCGAATGCGAGCACGGTGACTTCACGGAGTACTTCGCCCTGCGGGTCGCCATCGCCGACCGGGAGCGGGCCCTGGCCCGGGAGGGGCAGAGCCAGCGGAAGGCGGCGGCCGTCCGGTCCCTGGAGCGGCTGCGGGTCGGTGACGTCATCCGGGTGCCCTCCGGGCGCCGGGCCGGGCTGGCCGTGGTCCTCGACCCCGGGGCGGGAGGGTTCGGCGAACCCCGCCCGCTGGTGCTGACCCAGGACCGGTGGGCTGGCCGGGTCACCCCGGCCGACTTCACCTCGCCGGCCGAGGTGCTGGCCCGGGTGCGGGTGCCGAAGCACTTCAACCACCGTTCCCCGGCGGCCCGCCGGGACCTCGCGGCGGCGGTCAGCGGCACCGGGCTGCCCCGACACGGGGGTCGGCGCGGCGGTCGGTCCCGCGCCGGTGGCGAGGACCATCAGCTCACCGAGTTGCGTGGCCAGCTGCGTCGGCATCCCTGCCACGCCTGTCCCGACCGGGAGGAGCACGCGCGGTGGGCCGAGCGGCGCTGGCGGCTGGAGCGGGACACCACCGAGTTGCGGCGCCGGGTGGCCAGCCGGACCGGCTCGTTGGCCCGGACCTTCGACCGGATCTGCGACCTGCTTGTCGCCCGGGGTTACCTGACGGCCGGTGGCGAGGTGACCGACGCCGGCCGGATGCTGGCCCGGATCTGGACCGAGACCGACCTGCTGGTCGCGGAGTGCGTGCGTCGCCGGATCTGGGACGGGCTGGCCCCGGCGGAGCTGGCCGCCGCGGTGTCGGTGCTGGTGTTCGAGGCCCGGCGGGAGACCGACGAGGCCGCGTCCGCGCCGCGCGGACCGGTCGCCGACGCGGTGGGGGCGACGCTGACGCTCTGGTCGGCGCTGGAGGCCGACGAGGCGGCCCGGGGGCTGGAGACGACCCGGGAGCCCGACCTGGGATTCGTCTGGCCGATCTACCGGTGGGCCCGGGGTGAGCCGCTGGCGAAGGTGCTGGCCAGCGGGCACGGCCTGGACGGCGAGATGCCGGCCGGGGACTTCGTCCGGTGGGCCCGGCAGGTGCTGGATCTGTTGGGGCAACTGGCCGACGCCAGCGGGGCCGGCGCCGAGTTGCGGTCCACGGCGAAGGCGGCGATGGCCGCCGTCAACCGGGGGGTACTGGCCTATCACCAGCTAAGCTGATCGATCGTTTAGGATTGCCGCTGTCCCGTAGACGGGACAGCCGGACGCCATCGCGTCGCTCCGGTGAGCGTCCCGGGAGGCGGCATGGCACACATCCATCATTTCGCGTACGGCTGGATCACACCGGCGCTCAGCTACGCCCTCTCCGTCCTCGGTTCGCTGCTGGGCCTCACCTGCGCCATCCGGGTGCGGGTCGCGCGTTCCGCCGGTCAGCGGACCTGGTGGCTGGCTCTGGCGTCGTTCGCCATCGGTGGCACCGCCATCTGGTCGATGCACTTCATGGCGATGCTCGGCTTCGGCGTCAGTGGTCTGGCGATCCGGTACGACGTCGGTCTCACCGTGGCGAGCGCGGTGCTCGCGGTCGTCGCGGTGGCCATCGGCCTGGCCCTGGTCGCCGGGCGTGGCGGCGCCCCCCGGGTGCTGATCAGCGGCCTGGTGACCGGGCTCGGGGTGGCGGCCATGCACTACACCGGGATGGCCGCGATGCGGCTGAGCGGTGACATCTCCTACGACCGGCGCCGGGTGGCGCTCTCGCTGGTCATCGCGGTCGTCGCGGCCACCGCCGCGCTGTGGCTGGCGATCACCGTACGCCGGCCGGCGGCGATCATCGGATCGGCCCTGGTGATGGGCGTCGCGGTGAACGGGATGCACTACACCGGGATGAGCGCGGTGTCGGTGCGGCCCCGGCCGGGGCTCGTGACCTCGGGCGCCACCGTCAGCACCCTGCTGGTACCGATCATGATGGCGGTCATCGTGGTGGCGGTGGGGCTGGCGTACGCGCTGATGGCGACGCCGACCGAGGAGGACCGCGCCGGCCTGGCGTACCTGGACGCCCGGCAGACCGCCCGAACCGACCGACCCACCGAACCGGTCGACGTCGACCCGGTGGGACTGCGCGCCCGGTCGGCCGTCCCGCAGCAGCCCCGTCCGGACGGCTGGGACGGATTCGGCCGCTGACCTCGGCGGCCCCGGCCGCCGGTCGGACTCCGTCCCGACCGGTCGGGTCCGGCCCGAGCGGGGCCGGCGGTTGCGGCAGGACGGGCCCGATCGGCTCGTGCCCGCCGCCGAACGGCGCGGGTCAGGGGCGCTCGGCGAGGGCGTCCACCAGCCGGCGGCACGGCCCGGCGACGTTCCACTTGTCGGCGAACGCCAGCAGTCCGTCCGGGTCGGCCGGCACCCGGGGCAGCGTCGGGTCAAGGTCGGGCAGCGGCACGTCCCGGGCCACCCGCACGACGGTGGGGGCCACCGCCAGGTAGTCACGGGCCGCCACCAGCTTCGTCCGCAGCCCGGGTGCGAAACCGGACCCCGGGTCGTCGAGCGCGGCCAGGATCCCGGCCAGGTCGCCGTACCGGTCGATCAGCCGGGCCGCCGTCTTCTCGCCCACCCCGGGCACCCCGGGCAGCCCGTCGCTGGGGTCGCCGCGCAGCGCCGCGAAGTCGGCGTAGCCCGCCGGCGGTACGCCATACCTGGCCCGCACCGCCGGGCCGTCGCAGTCGTCGAGCTTGGCGACGCCCCGGCCGCAGTACAGCAGCCGTACCGGCCGGTCGTCGTCCACCAACTGGAACAGGTCCCGGTCGCCGGACACCACCTCGACCGGGGCGGGTTGGGTGGTGGCCAGCGTGCCGAGCACGTCGTCGGCCTCGTACCCGTCGGCGCCGAGCGCCGGGATGCCGACCAGCTCCAGCGCGGTCAGGATCAGCGGCACCTGCGGGCTCAGAGTGTCCGGCACCACCTCGCCGCCGGCCGGGGCCACCCGGTGCGCCTTGTACGACGGCAGCAGCTCCACCCGCCAGGCCGGCCGCCAGTCGTTGTCGAGCGCGCAGACCAGCCGGTCGGGACGGCGGGTGCGGATCAGCGTGGCGAGCATGTCGAGGAAGCCGCGCACGGCGTTCACCGAGCTGCCGTCCGCGGCCCGCGCCGCCGACTCGGGAACGCCGAAGAAGGCCCGGAAGTAGAGGCTGGCCGAATCCACGAGCAGCAGGGGAGGTCGCTGGGTCACCGGAACAGCCTCGCACAGCGGTCCGACAGCCGGTGCCCACCAGGGCTGCCGGCGCCGCCGGGGCCGGGCCGTCGGTCCGCCCGTGGGACGGCGGGCCGGACGGGTGGCCGGGGTGGGGCCAGCTCCACCCCGGTACGGAGGCTGGACGGCTGGGGTCGAGGTCGGACCGCCGATAGCGTCGGCGGTGTGTTGATACCCGCGTTGCACGCCGTACGCCAACCCCGGTTCCTGCTCGGACCCTGGCCCTGGCGCTGCCTGGCGTACCTGCTCAGCGGTCCGGTGGTGGCCGGTGTGGTGGGTGGCCCGGTGGCGCTCGTCGCGACGCCGTGGCTGCTGGCCGTGGCCGCGGCCACCCAGCTGGGCCCGTCCCGGCACGGCCTGACCGTGCTCGGCTGGCTGGTCCTGCTGGTCGTGCTCGGCGCGGTGCTGGTGGCGACGGCCGGGCCGCTGCTGGCCGTGCCGGCGGCCATCGTCGAACGGCGCCGCCTACGGCTGGTGGACCCCCGACTCCTGGCCGCCGATCATGTCCGGCCACCGGCACCGGGGTCCTGGTCGTGGCTGCGCACCCGGTACGCCGAGCCGGCCACCTGGCGGGAGCTGGCGTACCTGCTGGTGCTGACGGTGCTGGGGCCCGCGCTGGGCGCGTTGCCGGTGCTCGGCGCGGTGCTGGCGGTCGGGTTCGTCGCCAGCCCGGTGCTGGTGGCGGTCGGTGCGGGGCCGATCGCGGCCGGCCCCACCACCGTCGACTCGCCGGTGGCGGCGCTGCCGGTGGCGGCGGCCGGGGTGCTGCTGCTGGCCGCGCTGGGCTACCTGGTGGCCCTGCTCGCCGGCGGATACGCCTGGCTGGCCCGGGCCCTGCTCGGCGGTGGTCCCGAACAGCGGCTGCGGACCGAGCTGGTGGCGGTGTCCCGGTCCCGGGCCCGGCTGGCGGACGCCTTCGAGGCCGAACGGCGGCGGATCGAGCGGGACCTGCACGACGGTGCCCAGCAGCGGTTGGTCAGTCTCACGCTGCAACTCGGGCTGGCCCGGCTGGACCTGGCCGCGGACTCCCCGGCGGGCGCGGCCGTGTCCCGGGCGCACGACGAGGCCAAGGCGCTGATGGCCGACCTGCGGGGGCTGATCCGGGGCATCCACCCGCACGTGCTGACCGACCTGGGCCTGCCGGCGGCGCTGGCCGAGCTGGCGGCGCGGTCCCCGGTGCCGGTGACGGTCCGGGCCGAACTGCCCAGGTTGCCGGCACCGGTGGAGGCCACCGCGTACTTCGTGGCCGCCGAGGCGCTGGCGAACGTGGCCAAGCACGCCGGCGCCACGGGCGGCACCGTCACCGTGACCCGGGAACGGGGCGACCTGGTGGTGGAGGTCGCCGACGACGGGCGGGGCGGCGCGGACCCGGAGCGGGGCACCGGGCTGACCGGCCTGGCCGACCGGGCCGCCGCGGCCGGCGGCACAATGTACCTGTCCAGCCCGGTCGGTGGGCCGACCGTCGTCAGAGTGGAGCTGCCGTGCCGGCCGAGTCGCCCCGGGTCGTGATCGCCGAGGACGCGGTGCTGCTCCGCGAGGGACTGGTGGGGTTGCTGGAGCGGTTCGGCTTCCAGGTGCTGGCCGCGGTCGGGGACGCCGACGGCCTGCGGGACGCGGTGACCGCGTACCGGCCGGATCTGGTCCTCACCGACGTGCGGATGCCGCCGGGTTTCACCGACGAGGGCCTGCGGGTCGCGGCGGGGTTGCGCGCCGCCGATCCCGGTCTGGCCGTCGTGGCACTGAGCCAGTACGTCGAGCCACGGTACGCGGCCGAGCTGCTCGACTCGGGCGACGGCCGGCGGATCGGCTACCTGCTCAAGGACCGGGTGGTGGACGTCGCCGAGTTCGTCGAGGCGCTGCGCCGGGTGCTGGCCGGTGGCACGGTGGTCGATCCCGAGGTGGTCCGGCAGCTGGTACGCCGTCGGCGGGACCCGCTGGCGCAGCTGTCCGAGCGGGAGCGGGAGGTGCTTGGGCTGATCGCCGAGGGCTGGTCGAACTCGGCGATCGCCGGCCGGCTGTTCCTGTCCGAGGGCGCCGTCGGAAAGCACATCGGCAACATCCTGGCCAAGCTCGACCTGCCGGCCAGCGACGACACCAACCGCCGGGTACGCGCGGTGCTGGCGTACCTGCGCGGCACCGACCGCTGACCGGGCCGGTCGTCGCCCGTTGCTTCCTCCGCGCCAGCGTACGGGGGCCGGCGTAAATGCGCGGCGTGACGGTGCCCGCTTCGGGCACCCTGGACCCATGGTCTTCGTCCCCGGGCTCGAACTGTGCCGCCGGTTCCACGCCGAGGTGGTGGGCCCGATCGTGCGGGACCGGTTCCCCGGGTTGGCGTACGCGGCGGCCCGGCTGGACTCCGGCTCCGAGCTGCTCGGGCTGGACACGGCCCGGTCCATGGACCACGACTGGGGTCCGCGGCTCCAGCTCTACCTCGGCCCCGCCGACGCCGCCCTGGCGCCGGTGGTGGAGGCCACGGTGGGCGCCGCGCTGCCCGCCGACTTCCTCGGCCTGCCCACCCGGTTCGCCGGCGACCCCGACGCCGGGCTCGGGGTGCTGTCCGCCGGCGGTGACCGGCACGGCGTGCGGGTCGGCGAACTGGGCGGCTGGCTGGTGGCCGCGCTCGGCTTCGACCCCCGGTCCGGGGTGGGTACCGAGGACTGGTTGGCGACGCCGACCCAGCGGTTGGCCGAGGTCACCGGCGGCGAGGTGTTCCACGACGGCCTGCCCGGCGCCGCGCTCACCCGGGCCAGGTCGGCGTTGGCCTGGTATCCCGACGACGTCTGGCGGTACGTGCTGGCCGCCCAGTGGACCCGGATCGGCCAGGAGGAGCACCTGGTCGGCCGGTGCGCCGAGGTGGGAGACGAGTTGGGCAGTACCGTGCTGACGGCCCGGGTCGTCCGGGACCTGATGCGGCTGTTCCTGCTGCTGGAGCGCCGTTACCCGCCGTACGGCAAGTGGTTGGGCAGCCAGTTCGCCCGGCTGCCCGGTGCGGCGCCGGCGGTGGCGGCGTTGACCGGCGCGGTCCGGGCCGCCGACTGGCCCCGCCGGGAACGGTCGCTGGGCGCGGCCCTCACCCTGGCGGCGGAGCGGACCAACGCGCTCGGGCTGTCGACGGCGCAGGACCCGGCGGTACGGCCCTTCCACACCCGGCCGTTCCAGGTGCTGCGGGCCGACCGG
This sequence comes from Plantactinospora sp. A48, assembly GCF_055793945.1. NCBI lineage: Bacteria > Bacillati > Actinomycetota > Actinomycetes > Micromonosporales > Micromonosporaceae > Plantactinospora > Plantactinospora sp. A48. The sequence goes on from NZ_JBTIXF010000015.1 coordinate 51,651, forward strand.
TTCGCCACCGCGCTGCGGGCGGCGATCACGGACCCGGCCCTGCGCTCCCGGCCGCTGGTCGGCGCGATCGACCAGTTCGTGGACAGCACCGACGTCACCACCCACCCGGCCCGGGCCCGCCGGGTCATCCACGCCGTCCTCCCCGACTGAAAGGAAGGGCCCCGCGCCCGGTCGTGCGCCGCGTCCGGGTGGCGAAGTACGGAACCGTCCCGAACGACCGTTAAGCTAGCGGCATGCGTCTCGACGAGCTGTACCCGCCGGACCGGCTCGCCGCCGCGCAGCGGGCCACCGCGTCCGCCGGCCTCGACGCGCTGCTGCTCACCCCCGGTTCCGACCTGCGGTACCTCACCGGGTACCACGCGCACGCGCTGGAACGGCTCACCTGCCTGGTGCTGCCGGCCGAGGGCGTCGGCACGCTGATCGTGCCCCGGCTGGAGCGGCCCGCCGCTGAGGCGTCTCCGGCGCCCGGAACCGGGCTGCGGATCGTCGACCACGCCGACGGCACCGACCCGTACCCCCTGGTGGTGGCCGCCCTACGCGAGGCCGGCGGCGCCCCGCGCGGACCTGGTGACCCCGGCGTCACCGGCGGGCCCGGACCCACCGATGCGCCGGGTGCCACCGGCGGGCCCCGACCCACCGATGCGCCGGGTGCCACCGGCGGGCCCCGAGCCACCGATGAGCCGGGTGCCACCGGCGGGGCCGGTCCGATCAGCGGACCCGGCGCCACCGCCGTGATCGGGCTGGCCGACCGGATGTGGGCCGAACAGGTGCTGGCGCTGCGCGCCGTGCTGCCGGACACCCGCTGGCGGTTGGCCGGTGAGGTGCTGCGCGGGCTGCGGATCCGCAAGTCACCGGCGGAGGTGGCGGCGCTGCGTGCGGCCGGGGCCGCGATCGACGCGGTACACGCCCGGATGGCCGAGTGGCTGCGACCCGGCCGCACCGAGCGGCAGGTCGGCGCGGACATCGCCGCCGCGATCCGGGAGGTGGGCCACGCCAGCGTCGACTTCGTGATCGTCGCGGCCGGGCCGAACGCCGCCAGCCCGCACCACGACACCGCAGACCGGGTGATCGAACCCGGCGATCCGGTGGTGGTGGACATCGGCGGCACCATGCCGTCCGGCTACTGCTCCGACGCCACCCGCACGTACGCGGTGGGGGAGCCGCCGGCGGACTTCCGGCGTTACTACGAGGTGCTGTACGCCGCGCAGCGCGCGGCCGTCGCCGCCGTCCGGCCCGGGGTCAGCGCGGCGGCGGTGGACGCGGCGGCCCGGGACGTCATCGCGGCGGCCGGCTACGGCGACGCCTTCCTGCACCGCACCGGGCACGGGATCGGCCTGGACGGGCACGAGGACCCGTACGTGGTGGCCGGCAACGGGCTGGCGCTGGAGACCGGGATGGCCTTCTCGGTCGAACCGGGCATCTATCTCAGCGGCCGGCACGGCGCCCGGATCGAGGACATCGTCGTCTGCGCCGCGGACGGCGTGCAACGGCTGAACACCCTTCCCACGGAGCTTGTCCTGCTATGACCGTCGACCGCATCCTGCCCACCGAGGAAGCCGGGGAACTGCTCGGCCTCGTCACCGAACTCGCCGAGGGGGAACTCGCGCCCCGGGTGACCGACTTCGAGTCCCGCGGCGAGTTCCCGCGCGAGGTGCTGCGTACCCTCGGCCGCTCCGGCCTGCTCGGTCTGCCGTATCCGGCGGAGTACGGCGGTGCCGAGCAGCCGTACGAGGTCTACCTACAGGTGCTGGAGATCCTGGCCGGTCGGTGGCTGGCGGTCGCCGAGGCGGTCAGCGTACACACGCTGGCCTGTTTCCCGGTGGCGGCGTACGGCGACGCGAAGCTGCGCGCGCTGCTGCCGGAGATGATCGGCGGCGAGCTGCTGGGCGCGTACTGCCTGTCCGAACCGCAGGGTGGGTCGGACGCGGCGGCGCTGGCGACCCGCGCTGTCCGGGACGGCGCGGCGTACGTGGTGTCCGGCACCAAGGCGTGGATCACCCACGCGGGCGTGGCGGACTTCTACAACATCTTCTGCCGCACCGGCGGACCGGGCGCGGGCGGCATCTCGTGCCTGCTGGCCGACGCCGGTACGCCGGGCATCGTGCCGCAGACCCCGGAACGCACCATGGGCCTGCGCTCCTCGCCGGTGGCGCAGATCGCCTTCGACGACGCCCGGGTCCCGGTCGACCGGCTGGTCGGCGCGGAGGGGACCGGTTTCCGGATCGCGATGCAGGCCCTGGACTCCGGTCGCCTGGGCATCGCCGCCTGCGCCGTCGGGCTCGCCCAGGCGGCGTTGGACTACGCCTGCGGGTACGCCCGGGAGCGCAACCAGTTCGGTCGGCCGATCATCGAGTTCCAGGGGCTGGGTTTCCTGCTCGCCGACATGGCCACCCAGGTGGCCGCGGCCCGCGCCCTGGTGCTGGCCGCGGCCCGGCTGCGCGACGCCGGCCGGCCGTACTCGGTGGAGGCGGCCAAGGCGAAGGTCTTCGCCACGGACGTGGCCATGAGGGTCACCACCGACGCGGTCCAGGTGCTCGGCGGTGCCGGGTACGTGGCCGATCACCCGGTCGAGCGGTTCATGCGGGAGGCCAAGGTGTTGCAGATCGTCGAGGGCACCAACCAGATCCAGCGGCTGGTGATCTCCCGCGCCCTGACGAAGGGCTGACGGCGGATCGACGCGGCCCCGCGGCAGTCGCTGTTAAGAAGGGCCCCCTGCTATACGAAAAGCGATAACAGGGGGCCCTTCCTTTCAGGTCAGGCGGCGGCGCGGTCGGTCACCGGCCGGCGGCGCAGGAGGGGATCGGTGAGTGCGGGCGGGCGCCAGGCGCCGTCCGGCGGATACAGGTCGGTGCCCGGTGGCACGATCTCGTCGATGCGGTCCAGGGTGGCGTCGTCGAGGACGAGTTCGGCGCCCTCCAGCAGGCTGTCGAGCTGTTCCGGGGTGCGGGGCCCGATGATCACCGAGGTCACCGCCGGGTGGGCGGCCGGGAAGGCCACGGCCAGTTCCGGCAGGGTGCAGCCGAGGTCGTCGGCCAGTTCGACGAGCCGCTCGACGGCCGCCAGTTTGCGGGCGGTGTCGGGCCGGGACGGGTCGAACCGTCCGGGGTTCAGCGCCGCCCGGCCGGTGGTCAGGTCGACGGGCGCTCCGGCCCGGTACTTTCCGGACAGGAAGCCCCAGGCCAGCGGGCTCCAGGTCAGCACGCCCATGCCGGTGCGCTGGCAGACCGGCAGCAGGTGGGTCTCGATGCCACGGGCCAGGATCGAGTACGGCGGCTGCTCGGTGCGGAACCGGCGCAGTCCACGACGCTCCGCCACGTGGTGGGCCTCGACGATCTGGTCGGCCGGGAAGGTGGAGCAGCCGAAGGCCCGGATCTTGCCCTGGGTGACCAGGTCGGTCAGCACCGACAGGGTCTCCTCGATGTCCGTGGTGTGGTCGGGGCGGTGGATCTGGTAGAGGTCGATCCGGTCGGTGCCGAGCCGGCGCAGGCTGTCCTCGACGGCCTGCAGGATCCAGCGCCGCGAGTTGCCGCCCCGGTTGCGGCCCGTGCCCATCGGGAAGTGGACCTTGGTGGCCAGTACGACGTCGTCCCGTCGGCCGTGCAGGGCCCGGCCCACGATCTGCTCGCACTCGCCCGCCGAGTACATGTCCGCGGTGTCGATCAGGTTCACCCCCCGGTCCAGGGCGGCGTGGATGATCCGTACGCACTCGTCGTGGTCGGGGTTGCCGACCGCGCCGAACATCATCGTGCCGAGGGCGTGGACGCTGACCTCGATGCCGGTGCCGCCGAGGACCCGGTAACGCATGGGGATGCTCCGTTCCGGCGGCTCCGGTCGGGCCGCCGGACCGGACCATATGAGTTGGAGTCGACTCCAGGTCAAGCCGTATGGTGACGGCCATGGCGGAGGCTTCCACCGCGCTCAGCATCGGTCAGGTCGCGGCGCGGACCGGGCTCAGCGTGCACGCGCTGCGGTTCTACGAGCGGGAGGGGATCCTGGCCAACCCGGTGTCCCGGGGTGTCGGCGGTCGGCGCGTCTACCGGGAGGAGGACGTCGACTGGCTCACGGTGTGCGTCATCCTGCGGGCGTCCGGGATGCCGTTGCCGGAGATCCGCCGGTACACCGAGCTGGTCCGTGCCGGCGCGGGCAATGAGGCCGTGCGGCTGGACTTGCTGCGGGCGCACCGGACCCGGGTGCTGGCCCAGATGAGCCAGCTTGGGCGGTGTCTGGACCTGGTCACCTTCAAGATCGGGGTGTACGAGGACATTCTGGACAGCGCGTCGGCCGTGTCGGACCAGGGTTGACCGCGGCGCGTTTCCGGCACCCCACCGGACCGGCGCGCCCGGTAGGTTTCTCCGGGTGGAAGAGACCGACCGTGCCATCCTCGCCGCGCTGACCACCGACGGCCGGTTGTCCTATACGGACCTGGCCGAGCGGGTGGGCCTGTCGGTGTCCGCGGTACACCAGCGGGTGCGCCGGCTGGAGCAGCGCGGGATCATTCGCGGGTACGCCGCCCGGGTGGCCTACGACGCGGTGGAGCTGCCGTTGACCGCGTTCGTGGCGATCCGTCCGTTCGATCCGTCCCAGCCTGACGACGCCCCGGAACGGCTGGCCCACCTGCCGGAGATCGAGTCGTGCTATTCGGTGGCGGGGGAGGACTTCTACCTGCTGCTGGTCCGGGTGGCGGGCCCGGTGGACCTGGAACGGGTGTTGCAGGAGATCCGTACCTCGGCGAACGTCACCACCCGGACCACCGTGGTGCTGTCGACGCCGTACGAGGCCCGGCCGCCCCGGTTGGCCCCGCAGCTCTGACCCGGCTCGACCCGGCCTGACCCCGGCGGGCAACGCCGGGTCTCACCCGTCCCACGGCCCGGCCCGGATTTCGGCGCGGCCCCGAGTGATTGCCGCCGCCGCGATGACGGTCAGTCGGTCACCTGGCTGTCAGCCGGTCACCGGGGCGTTCCAGCGCCGGATGACCCGGCGGTCCCGTTCGAAGCCGAGTACCGACAGCGTGCCGGTGGCCAGCCAGAGCAGGGCGCCGCCGGCCGGGGAGAGTCCGATCCACCGCGCGGCGGCGACGCGCAGGCTGTGGCCGTGCGCGATCAGGGCGACGTCTCCGTCGTCGAGCCGGTCGGCGACCCGGGCCAGCACCCGGTCCAGGCGGGCGCCCACCTGGGCGGGCGATTCGCCGCCGGGACAGCCGTCGACCCACAGGTCCCAGTCGGGGTGGTCGGCGCGGATCTGGGGGGTGGTCCGGCCCTCGAAGGCGCCGTAGTTCCACTCGGCCAGGTCGTCGTCGAGGTCGGTCACGGTCAGCCCCGCCAGTTCGGCGGTGCTCCGGGCGCGTAGCCGGGGGCTGCACAGCACGGTGCCGAAACGCCGCCCGGCGAGCGGGGCGGCGAGGGCGCGGGCCTGCCGCTCGCCGTCGGGGGTGAGTGGCAGGTCGGTGTACGAGGTGTGCCGGCCCGCCGCGCTCCACTCGGTCTGGCCGTGTCTGAGAAGAACGATCTCGCCCATCAGGCCAGTCAACCACCGCACCCGGCCGGTCACCCGACGGGGAGATCCGGCCGGCAAAGATACCCCTAGCATCCTAGGACGCCCTACGGGGTGTGCGGCCTGGCACATGGCGGAAAAACGGTTTCCCCGACACCGGAACCGGGCACCAAAGAGGTCGACCCGAACCTGAAACGGCGACTTGAGGAGTGCGATATGAGCTTCGCGGACAAGGTCTCGAACAAGATCGAAGAGCTGAAGGGCGCCGGCAAGGAGAAGTTCGGCGACGCCACCGACAACGAGAGCCTGCAGGCCGAAGGCGCGACCGACCGTACCGAGGCGCAGACCAGGCAGGCCGGCGAGCACCTCAAGGACGCGGGTCGGGACGTCAAGGACGCGTTCGGCGCCTGATCCTGATCCGACGTTTGAGGGCCCGGAACACCGCGGTGTTCCGGGCCCTCAAACGTGGACGCCGCGGTGGGCTCAGTGGCCGGCTGGCTCCTGCTCGGCCCACCACTTCTGGCCGGTTTCGGGAAGCGTGTCGATCGGGTCGTAGTACGCGTACCGCTTGCTGAGCGCGTCGGCGTCGGCGGCCTCGATGGAGGTGCGGTAGTTCTTCGTCCAGTACGAGATGCCGCGTTCGCGGTCGTACTCGGTGACCATGTGCACCCACCGCTTGCCGACGAACGGTACGTCGCAGACGATCCGCGGGGTCGCGTAGCCGGGCAGGTAGCCCATCATGTCGTGCTGGAGCTGCTCGGCGTGCCAGACCGGCACCCGCCAGTGTTCCGCGTTGGGGATCATGTCGCACATGTAGAAGTAGTACGGCAGGATGCCGGCCTCGCCCTGCAGGGCGAAGCACAGGTCGAGCAGCGCCGGGGCGGTTGCGTTGACGCCGCGCATGAGGACGCCCTGGTTGCGGACGTCCCGGACGCCGACCTCGAGGGCGGTCTGGGCGGCCCGGGCGACCAGCGGGGTGAGCGACTGGGCGTGGTTGACGTGGGTGTGGATGGCGAGGTTGACGCCGCGGCGGGAGGCGGTGCGGGCGACCCGTTCGAGGCCCTCGACGACGTCGGGTTGGAGCCAGTGCTGGGGGAGGCCCATGAGGGCCTTGGTGGCCAGCCGGATGTCGCGGATGGTTTCGATCTCCAGCAGGCGCATCAGGTACGCCTCGAGGTTGCGCCAGGGCACGTTGGCCACGTCGCCGCCGGAGACGACGACGTCCCGGACCCCGGGGTGGGCCTTGAGGTAGTTGACGTGGGCGTCGTACCGGTCGACGGGCTTGAGGGTGAGCTTGAGTTTGTCGACGGTGGGGGTGGAGTTGCCGACGAGGTCCATCCGGGTGCAGTGCCCGCAGTACTGGGGGCAGGTGGAGAGCAGTTCGGCGAGGACCTTGGTGGGGTAGCGGTGGGTGAGTCCCTCGGCGACCCACATGTCGTGTTCGTGCAGGCTGTCGCGGGTGGCGTAGGGGTGTGAGGGCCAGTCGGTGCGGCGGTCGGAGGCCACCGGGATCATGTAGCGCCGGATGGGGTCGGCGTAGAGGGCGTCGGTGCTGGGTGGGGCGTCCGGGACCATGGTGTTGAGCATCTGGGGTGGCACCAGCATGGACATGGTGGCGTGCTGGGCCTGGTCGTCGGCGAGGTCGGCGTAGAAGGTGTCGTCCACCAGGTCGCCGAGGAGCCGGCGGAGCTGTTTGGCGTTCTTGACGCAGTTGACGCGCTGCCACTGGGCGGATTCCCACTGTTCGCGCGTGACGTCGCGCCAGCCGGGGAAGCGGGTCCAGTCGGGTTCGACCAGGGGCCGGCGGCGGTATTCGTATGGCTGGCCGCCGGCGAGGGTGGTGCGGGCGGCGGGGGATTCGGCGGGGTGTTCCGGTGCCGGTTCGGTGGGGGTGCGAGGGGTGGGCGCGCCCAGTTGGGCGGCCGGTACGGGCTCGGTCTGGGTCACGGGTCCTCCTCGGGTGGCGGCGCTGTCTGGCGGTGACCCCGGACGGTACTGGAAAATATCCTGGTCAGAAACTATTCTGCCGTAAGTTTTCCGGCCAGGCGAGTGGGGTCGGGAGTATCAGGGGAGGGTTGGCATGACGTCACCGGTCGGGTTGCACCGGGTGCTGGAACCGGTGGGGGTGCTGCCGCAGGCGGCGTACCGGTTGGATACCGCTCCGGAGGTCGGCCCGGACGAGGTGCGGGTGCGGGTGGAGCGGCTGAATCTGGACGCGGCGAGTTTCCGGCAGTTGGCCGAGAAGCACGGCGGGGACGGCGCGGCGGTGCGGGCTGAGGTGCTGGACATCATTTCCAGCCGGGGGAAGATGCACAATCCGGTGACCGGCTCGGGTGGCATGTTGATCGGCACGGTGGACGAGGTCGGCCCGGATTCGCCGTTGGGGTTGAGGCCGGGTGACCGGGTGGCGACGTTGGTGTCGTTGACGCTGACCCCGCTCGCGGTGTCGGACGGGCTGGCCGGGTGGGATGGCCGGGGTGAGCAGGTGCCGTGTGCGGGGCACGCGATCCTGTTCGCGCGGTCGATCGCGGCGGTGCTTCCCGGGGACCTGGATCCGCAGCTGAGTCTGGCGGTGTTGGACGTGTGTGGGGCGCCGGCGCTGACGGCGCGGGTGGTGGGTGCGCGCCGGTCGGCCGGCGCCGGGGTGTCGGTGGCGGTGATCGGGGGTGCCGGCAAGAGTGGGTCGCTCGCGCTGGCGGCGGCCCGGCGGGCGGGGGCGAGCCGGACGGTCGGGGTGGTGCCGGTGCCGGCGGAGCGGGACCGGCTGGTGGCGGCGGGTCTGGCTGACGCGGTGGTGTTGGCGGACGCCCGGGATCCGGTGGCGCTGTCGGGGGCGGTGACCGGTGCGTTGGGCGGGCCGGCGGATGTGACGGTGGTGTGCGTGGATGTGCCGGGGTGCGAGCACGGGGCGATCCTGGCGACCGCGGATGGCGGCACGGTGGTGTTCTTCTCGATGGCGACGAGTTTCGCGGCGGCGGCGTTGGGCGCGGAGGGTCTGGCGGCGGACGTGACGATGCTGGTGGGCAACGGGTACGTGCCGGGGCACGCGGAGCTGGCGTTGGGGTTGTTGCGGGAGGTGCCGGGGGTGCGTGCGCTGTTCGAGGCCCGGCTTTCGGCAGACTGACGTCATGACTGCTCAGGTGTCGGGCCGCGCGCGGGTGGCCGGGAAGTCCTCGACGTTGTATCGCGGTGGACGGTTGCACTGTCCGTCTGATCCGTCGGCGACGGCGTTGCTGGTGCGGGACGGCCGGATCGACTGGTTGGGTCCGGACGGGGACGCGCCGGTGGCGGATCGGGTGGTGGAGCTGGACGGGGCGTTGGTGACGCCGGCGTTCGTGGACGCGCATGTGCACTGCACGGACACCGGTCTGGCGTTGGCCGGGTTGGATCTGTCGGCGGTCCGGTCGGCGGGGGAGGTGTTGGACCGGGTGGCGGGGTTCGCCGCGGGTCTGCCGGGTGACGCGGTGGTGTTGGGGCACGGGTGGGATGAGTCCGGGTGGTCGGATGCCCGGTTGCCGGACGCGGCGCAGTTGGATCGGGCGGCGGGTGGTCGCCGGGTGTATCTGTCGCAGGCGTCGATCCATTCGGCGCTGGTGTCGGCGGCGTTGCTGGCGGCGGCGCCGCGGGTGCGGGAGGCGGTGGGGTTCGACGGGTCGGGTTGGGTGCGGCGGGACGCGCATCACGTGGTGCGGGAGGTGGCGTTGGGTTCGGTGTCGGCGGCGCAGCGGTCCCGGGCGCAGCGGTTGGCGTTGCGGCGGGCGGCGGAGTTGGGTGTCGCGGCGGTGCACGAGTGTGGTGGGCCGGGTACGTCGGACGAGGCGGATTTCACCGGGGTGTTGGCGTTGTCGGGTGACGGGTTGCCGGAGGTGTACGGCTACTGGGGTGAGTTGTTGGGTGCGGAGCGGGCTCGGGAGTTGGGTGCGGTGGGTGCGGGTGGGGATCTGTACGCGGACGGGGCGTTGGGGTCGCGGACGGCGCACGTGTCGGTGCCGTACCTGGATGGTGAGCCGGGTGGGTGTGGGCACGGGTACCTGTCGGTGGAGCAGGTGCGGGATCACCTGGTGGATTGTGTGCGGCGGGGGATGCAGGGCGGGTTTCACGCGATCGGTGACGCGGCGTTGTCGACGGTGTTGGCGGGGTTCGCGGCGGCGGGCGGGTTGGTGGGGGTTGACCGGTTGCGGGCGGGGCGGCATCGGGTGGAGCACGCGGAGTTGATGGACAAGCGGTTGATCGCGGGGTTTGTGGAGTTCGGGGTGGTGGCGAGCATGCAGCCGGCGTTCGACCGGTTGTGGGGTGGTGAGCGGCAGATGTACGCGGCGCGGTTGGGGGCGGGGCGGGCGTTGGCGTCGAATCCGATGGGTGCGATGCACGGGGTGGGGGTGCCGTTGGCGTTCGGGTCGGATTCGCCGGTGACGCCGTTGGATCCGTGGGGTTCGGTGCGGGCGGCGGCGGCGCATTTCAATCCGGTGCAGCGGATGAGTGTGGCGGCGGCGTTCGCGGCGCACACCCGGGGTGGTTGGGCGGCGTTGCCGGCTCGGCCGCGGGGGTCGGGGTTGCCGGCGGAGGGGGTGTTGGCGCGGGGTGCGGCGGCGACGTTCGCGGTGTGGTCGACGCCGGCGGGGGTGCGTCGGGGGTTGCCGGTGTTGTTGGCCGCCGATCCGGAGGTGCGGGGGCCGGAGGATCCGACTCCGTTGCCGGTGTGCCGGCGCACGGTGCTGCGGGGTGACGTGATTTTCGAGGAGGGCGGGTCGTCGTGAGCGGCAAGTTGGGATTGGATCCGGCGGTGGTGGCGCGGGCCCGGGAGTTGGCCCGGTTGGCGGGCCAGCCGGTGGTGGATCTGGCGCGTGGTCACACGACGGTGTCGGTGGAGCGGGCGGTGTTGCGGCTGGCCGGGGTGGCGGGTGCGGATCCGGAGGGGATTCCGTGGGTGAACCGGCTGGTGGACGCGGTGGTGGCCGATGTGGGGTTGGGGCATGGGGTGGCGTTGCCGGTGTTCGACGCGCTGGCGCGGGAGCAGCTCGATGATCTGACGTTGCTGGCGCAGAAGGCGGCGGCCGGGTCGGTGCGGTTCGAGGTGCCGGTGGGGAAGGCGGCGACGGCGGCGCGGCGGGGGGCGCGGCGGGCGGTGGCGGGTGGGATCCGGTTGATCGATCGGCGGCGGGTGGAGCGGGAGCGGTTGATCAGGCGGTACGGGGATGCGCCGCGGCGGCCGTGGGTGTATCTGATCGTGGCGACGGGGGACATCTACGAGGACATTCCGCAGGCGCAGGCGGCGGCGCGGGCGGGTGCGGATGTGATCGCGGTGATCCGGTCGACGGGTCAGTCGTTGTTGGACTACGTGCCGGAGGGGGCGACCCGGGAGGGGTTCGCGGGGACGTACGCGACGCAGGAGAATTTCCGGTTGATGCGGGCGGCGTTGGACACCTCGTCGCGGGAGTTGGGACGTTATGTCCGGTTGACGAATTACGCGTCGGGGCTGTGCATGCCCGAGATGGCGGCCCTCGCGGGGCTGGAGCGGCTGGACATGATGTTGAACGACTCGATGTACGGGATCCTGTTCCGGGACATCAACCCGATCCGCACGTTCGTGGACCAGCGGTTCTCCCGGCAGGTGCACGCGCGGGCGGGGATCATCATCAACACCGGTGAGGACAACTATCTGACCACGGCGGACGCGGTGGACGAGGCGCACACGGTGACGGTGTCGCAGTTGTTGAACGAGTTCTTCGCGCACGAGGCGGGGTTGGCGGACTGGCAGTTGGGGTTGGGGCACGCGTTCGAGATCAATCCGGAGGTGCCGGAGTCGTTCCGGTTGGAGTTGGCGCACGCGTTGCTGGCCCGGGAGTTGTTCCCGGACGCGCCGTTGAAGTGGATGCCGCCGACGAAGCACATGACCGGGGACGTGTTCCGGGGGAACCTGCTGGACGGGTTCTTCAACCTGGTGGGTGCGATGACGGGCCAGGGGATCCTGCTGGTGGGGATGATGACGGAGGCGGTGGTGACGCCGTGGTTGTCGGACCGGGACATCGCGCTGCAGAACGTGCGGTACGTGTTGGGCGCGGCGGGCGGATTGCACGAGGATTTCGTGCCGGCGCCGGGTGGGTTCATCCAGACCCGGGCGCACCGGGTGCTGGCCGAGGCGGTCGAGTTGCTGGCGAGGATCACGGACAGTGCCGGCGCCGCCGAACCGCACGCTCTCGGCGGGCCGCTGCTGAACGCGATCGCGGACGGCACGTTCGGGATCATGAAGCGGCCGGCGGACCGGGGCAGGGGCCTGGACGGGGTGGCGCCGCACGAGGCGGGTTACTACAACCCGGCCACGGAGATCCTGGAAGGGGACCGGTCGTGACGGCCGCGACGGACCGGCCCGGCGTCAGCCCGGCCGGTGGCGCCGAGGATCCCGGCGTGACCGGCGGCGCGGCGAAGCGGATCGTGCGCCCGTACGGGGACACCACCGGGGACGGCATGGTGCAGGTGTCGTTCACGTTGCCGGTGCCGCACGACAAGCGGGCCGAGGGCGCGGCGTTGCAGTTGGCCGGGAAGATGGGTCTGGATCCGGCGATGCTGGTGCACGCCAGGCAGATGGGTGACGGGTTCACCTTCTTCGTGGTGTACGGGCGGGTGGGTCATCTGGTCGACGTCTCGGCGGTGGAGGTGGTGGAGCGGGACTTCCCGCTGCTGTCCGCCAAGGAGGTCAACGCGGTGGTGCGGCAGCGGTTGCGGCGGAAGCTGTCGGTGGTGGGCGCGTGCATCGGCACCGACGCGCACACGGTGGGCATCGACGCGATCCTGAACGTGAAGGGCATCGCCGGGGAGAAGGGCCTGGAGTACTACCGGGAGTTGTCGGTGACGAACCTGGGCGCGCAGGTGAGCGTGCCGGATCTGGTGGAGGCGGCCCGGGCGGCGAAGGCGGACGCGGTGCTGGTGTCGCAGGTGGTGACGCAGCGCGACGCGCATCTGCGTAACACCCGGGAGATGTCGGCGGCGTTCCGGGAGGCGATGCCGGCGGGGAAGCGGCCGCTGCTGGTGGTGGGTGGTCCGCGGTTCGACGAGAAGCAGGCCGGTGAGTTGGGGGTGGACCGGATCTTCGGCCGGGGCACCACGCCCGGTGAGGTGGCGAGTTACCTGGTACATGCGCTGGTCACGAACCGGAAGGCGGCGAGGGTGTGAGTGGGACGACGGGCGCGGACCCGCGGCTGGGGTTGACGGTGACACACCGACGGTACGTGCCGTACTCGCACGCGCACTACGCGGGGAACCTGGTGGACGGGGCGTACGCGCTGGGGCTGTTCGGGGACGTGGCCACGGAGGTGTGCATCCGCACCGACGGTGACGAGGGGTTGTTCGCGGGCTATTCCGAGGTGCGGTTCGACGCGCCGATCCGGGCCGGGGACGTGGTGGAGGTGACCGCGCGGGTGTCCCGGGTGGGTACCCGCAGCCGCACCCTGGAGTTGAGTTGTGTGGTGGTGTGCCGGGGCCGCCCGGACCGCTCGGAGTCGGCGGCGGAGGTTCTCGACCCGCCGCTGGTGGCGGTGACCGCGACGGGCACGGTGGTCGTGCCGCCGCCGGCGGCGTGAGCGGGTACGCGATCTGCGCCGACGTCGGGTCGACGTTCACCAAGGTCGCGGTGGTGGACCTGGCGGCCGGCCGGTTGGCCGGGGCGGCGGTGGCGCGCACCACGGTCGGCACCGACGTGTTGCACGGGCTGGACGCGGCGGTGGCGCGGGCGACCGCCGGGGTGCCGGGGGTCGGGGCCGCGCCCTGGTACGTCTGCTCGTCGGCCGGGGGTGGGCTGCGGCTGGCGGTGGTCGGCTACGAGGAGTTGGTGACGGCGCAGGCGGGGCACCGGGTGGGGTTGTCGGCCGGGGCCCGGGTGGTGCACGTGGCGGCGGGCCGGTTGACCGAGGTGGACCTGGCGGCGGTGCGGGCGGCCCGGCCGGACGTGGTGCTGCTGGTGGGTGGCACCGACGGTGGGGACGCGGAGGTGCTGGTACACAACGCCGGCCGGTTGGCGCGGGCCCGGTGGCGACGGCCGGTGGTGGTGGCCGGCAACGCCGAGGCCGCCGACGAGGCGCGGGCGGTCCTGGCCGGGCGGGGGGTGCCGGTGACGGTGACCGCCAACGTGCTGCCCCGGATCGGGGTGTTGGCGCCGGGGCCGGCGCGCGCGGCGATCCGGGAGGTGTTCCTGCGGCACGTCATCGGCGGCAAGGGCCTGTCGCGGGGGCGCCGGTTCGCCTCGCTGGTGCGGGCGGCGACCCCGGACGCGGTGTTGACCGGGGTGGAGGTGCTGGCCGACGGGTGTGGTGGGGACCTGGCGGTGGTCGATGTGGGCGGTGCCACCACGGACGTGTACTCGGTGCTCACCCCGGACGAGCGGGCCGGCGGGCCGGGCCGGCCGGTGGCCGGTGAGCTGTGGCGGGCCCGCACCGTGGAGGGCGACCTGGGGATGCGGTGGAGCGCGCCGGGGGTGGTGGCCGCCGCGGCGGCGGAACGGTTGCTCGACGAGGCGGAGCGGGACGGGTTGGCCGCCGCCGCGGCGGTCCGGGCGGCCGATCCGGGGTTCCTGGCCGCTGACGAGCGGGACCGGGCGGTGGACCGGCGGTTGGCGTCGCTGGCGGCGACGGTGGCGGTGCGCCGGCACGCCCGGGGTGGGGCGATCGGGGAACGGGCCGCCCGGGACCTGCGGGATGTGCGGCTGCTCGTCGGTTCGGGTGGGGTGTTGCGGCACGCGGGCGCGGCGGACCGGTCGGCGGTGCTGGCGGCGGTGCTGGCCGATCACGCCGGCGGGTGGTCGGTGCCCAGGGCGGCGCGCGCGGTGGTGGACGGTGACTACGTGCTGGCCGCCGGTGGGCTGCTGGCGGCCGAGCATCCGGGCGCCGCGGCCGGGTTGCTGCGCCGGTACCTGCTGCCGGACTGACCCGGGCCGGCGGCCGACGTCCCGGATCCCGGGACGTCGGTGAGCGAGTTTTCCGGGTGGTCCACCGGGCCCGGCGGCGGGGTGTCGGCTTCGACACGCCGGATCGGTACCGGCGACAGGCCCGGGGCGGTTGACAGCGCCGGGGGGGCACCACGTACCGTCTTTGAGTCCTACAACGGGAAGCGATTGTTGTTCGCTTCGTCCCTTCGCCCGCTGGCCGAGCGGCAGGTTTGGTTCCGCCGCGGCGGCCAGGTCCAGCGGGCGGGGGTCGGCGGGGCGGCGCGAACCGATCGCTGTTACCGGTGTCCGGACGGGGTGGTTTGTGCGGCCAGTAGACAACGGGTGGACGGGAACAGCCAGTTCGCGTCCGGTCGGTCCGAAGGTCGTGTGGACCATCTTCGCCGCACCGGCCGGGAGGGGCCTGGGAGCATCGGGGCGCGGTCATCGACCGCGCCCCGATTTTCGTTCCCCCGGCTGTGGCGGGCCGCCGTCGGCCGGCCCGACCGGCGTTGGTGAACACCCGCCGGCCCGACCGGCGCCGACCCCGAACAATTCCGGCCCGACCGGCGCCGCTTCGGCACGCCGGACTGGGCGGCCCCGGCACGCCGGCCGACCGGCCCCGAGCCGGCCCGCCGGGGCGGATGGGATGATCCGGTGATGTCGCCCGCGGTGTCCATCCCGGAGCGGTTCGCCCGCACCACCGTGACCGTGTGGGGTGCGGCGGGCCGCCGTTGGCTGGCCGAGCTGCCCGCGACCGTCGCGGCACTCGCCGCCGACTGGCAGCTGCGGGTCGGTGACCCGTTCGGGTTGACGTTCCACTGGGTGTCGGCCGTGACGACGGCGGACGGCACGCCGGCCGTGCTCAAGATCGGCGTACCCGGGGGGAGCGATCTGGGTCGGGAGGCCGCCGCCCTGCGCGCGTTCGCCGGCCGGGGCGCGGTCCGGCTGCTGGCCGAGGACCCGGCGCGGGCGGCGTTGCTGCTGGAGCGGGCCCGTCCCGGCACGACGGCCCGGGACCTGGTGCCGGAACGGGACGCCGAGGCGACCGACGTGGCGGTCGGGCTGCTGCGCCGGCTGCACGTCGCGCCGCCGGCGGGATGCCCGCTGCCACCGCTGTCGGACTACCGGCGGTCGTTCACCGGGCACCTGGGCCGGTTTCCCGGCGACGATCCGCTGCCCCGGGACCTGGTGCGGCACGGGCTGGCGCTGTTCGACGAACTGTGCGCCACGGCGCCGGCGACCGTCGTGCTGCACGGCGACCTGCACCACGACAACATGTTGACCGCCGAACGGGAGCCGTGGCTGGCCATCGACCCGCACGGGGTGGTGGGGGACCCGGGGTTCGACGCGGGGCCGCTGCTGTACAACCCGGGGCCGGACGCCCGCTCCGGTGGGCTGCTGGCGCTGGTGGAGTCCCGGGTCGAACGGTTGGCCGCCGGGCTGGGACTGCCGGTCGAGCGGGTTCGGGCCTGGGGGTTCGTGATGGCGGTGCTGTCGGAGGTGTGGACGGTGCAGGACGGCGGGACGGCCCGTACCCGGGCGTTGGACGTGGCGCTACGGCTGCGCCCCACCCTGCCGTAGAACGTTGCGGGGCGAGGGCGGCGGCCTGCTCAGGTCCGGCCCACTGACCCGGCGGGCCACCCCCACCCACTCCCGGTCGGGACGCGGGTGTGGCGGGTAACCTTCGCCCGGGAACACCGCCGCCGGTCCGGCGGCCGGACCGGAGGGTGTGGGACGCGGGTGGTGAGGGTGGACACGGCGGACGTGCTCGACGCGGATCGCGTTGAGACGGCACCGCGGGCGGGTCGGCTGCCGCTGCCGCTGCCGGCGGCGACGCTGGCCGCGGTGGCCGCCGGTGGCGCGTTGCTGCTGGCCTTCCCGCCGTACGGGTGCTGGTGGCTGGCGCCGGTCGGGGTGGCGGTGCAGGCGGCGGCGGTGCACCGGCGGCGGTTGCGCGCCGGCGCCGGGCTGGGTCTGCTGACCGGTCTGACGTTGTTCGTCCCCCTGCTGGCCTGGACGAACCTGCACACCGGCTGGCTGCCGTGGCTGCTGTTGTGCGGGTCGCAGGCGACCTTCCTGGCCCTGTCGGGGCTGGTGTCCGCGTACCTCAGCCCGGTGGTCGACCGGTGGTGGTGGGCGTGGCCGCCGCTGGTCGGGGCGCTGTGGGTGGCACAGGAGGCGGCCCGGTCGCGGATTCCGTTCGGGGGGTTCCCGTGGGGGCGGCTGGCGTTCAGCCAGGGCGACTCGCCGGTGCTGCGGCTGGCCGTGGTGGGCGGGGCGCCGCTGGTGACGTTCGCGGTCGCGTTCGCCGGTGGGCTGCTGGTGGCCGCCGCGTGGCAGCCGTGGCGGGCCGCGGCGGGCCCGGCCGGTACCCGTACCGGGGTGCTGCGCACGCCGGCGGCGGTCGGCGCGGGCCTGGCCCTGGCCGCCGTCGCGGTGCTGGCCGGTGGGGCGCTGGTGCCGACCGGTGCCGCCGCGGGCCGGTCGGTGACCGTGGCGATCGTGCAGGGCAGCGTGCCCCGGCTGGGCCTGGACTTCAACGCGCAGCGGCGGGCGGTGCTGGACAACCACGTACGCGGCACGCTGACGCTGACGCAGCGGGTGGCGGCCGGGCAGGAGCCGCAGCCGGATCTGGTGGTGTGGCCGGAGAACTCCAGCGACATCGACCCGCTGCGTAACCCCGACGCCGCGCAGGAGATCGGCACGGCCGCCGCGACGGTCGGGGCCCCGATCCTGGTCGGTGCGGCGCTGCTGGGACCCGATCCGGGACAGGTGCGCAACGCGGGGCTGGTGTGGCGGCCGGGAGCCGGACCGGACCTGGACCAGGTGTACGTCAAGCGGCATCCGGTGCCGTTCGCCGAGTACATACCGCTGCGCGGCATCGCCCGCCGGGTCAGCAAGGAGGTGGACCGGGTCCGGACGGACTTCATCCCCGGTGACCGGCCGGGGGTGCTGCACACCGGTGGGATGACCGTGGGTGACGTCATCTGTTTCGAGGTGGCCTACGACGGGCTGGTGCGGGACACCGTCACCGGCGGCGGTCAGGTGCTGGTGGTGCAGACCAACAACGCCACCTTCGACGAGGCGGAGGCGTTGCAGCAGCTGGCGATGGTGCGGCTGCGGGCCGTGGAGCACGGCCGGGAGTCGTTGATGGCCTCCACGGTCGGCGTGTCCGGGTTCGTGACCCCCACCGGGCGGGTAGTCGCCCCCACCGGGTTCGACACCGGCGCGGTGATCACCCGGCAGATACGTCTCGGTCAGGGCCGTACGGTCGCCACCCGATTGGGGGCGTGGCCGGAGGTGGTGCTGGCCGGGCTCGCCGTCATCGGGGTCGCCGGGGCGGCGGTGGTGCGCCGCCGGCGGGTGACCGGGGCGCCGGTGGCGCCGGATGAGCCGGCGGGGGCGGAGGAGCCGTGACAGGCAGATCCGGGTCGGCGGGATATCCCGGGGTGGGCCGGGTGTTGATCGCCGTGCCGACGTACAACGAGGCGGAGAACCTTCCCGGGATCGTGCGCCGGTTGCGGGCCGCGGTGCCGGCCGCGGAGATCCTGGTCGCCGACGACGACAGCCCGGACGGCACCGGCGCGGTGGCCGACCGGCTGGCCGCCGACGACGACCAGGTACGGGTTCTGCACCGGCCCGGCAAGGACGGGCTGGGCGCGGCGTACGTGGCGGGGTTCCGGTGGGCCCGGGAACATGGTTTCGACGCGGTGGTGGAGATGGACGCCGACGGGTCGCACGCCCCGGAGGAACTGCCCCGGCTGCTGGACGCGGCGCGGCACGCGGAGGTGGTGCTGGGGTCGCGGTGGGTGCGGGGCGCGCGGGTGGTGAACTGGCCGTGGCACCGGCTGCTGCTGTCGCGGGTGGGAAACCTGTACACCCGGGTCGCGTTGGGGATGCCGGTGTCGGACGCCACCGGCGGGTTCCGGGTGTACCGGCTGCCCGCCCTGGAGAAGATCAACTTCGGGTCGGTGTCGTCGCAGGGCTACTCGTTCCAGGTGGAACTGGCCTGGCGGGCCCACCAGGCCGGGTTCCGGGTGGTGGAGGTGCCCATCACGTTCGCCGAACGGGAGCGCGGGGCCAGCAAGATGAGCCCGGCGATCATCGCGGAGGCGTTGTGGCGGGTCACGCAGTGGGGCGTACACGATCGGCGGATGGCGGTGCGGCGGGCCCTGCACGGCACCGCCACCGGTCAGGTGCGGTGGCCGTGAGCGGCACCGTGGCATGCTAGGTGGTACGGACCATCGGGTCCGGTCCCGCTTCCGATGAGGTGACATGCCCCGCTGGCTGAGGTTCGTGCCGCTGGCGTTGCTGGCCGCGGCCGTCGTCGAGATCGCCGTGTTCGTCCTGCTCGCCCACCTGATCGGGTACGGTCCGGCCCTGTTGCTGCTGCTGGCCGCCTCCGTCGCCGGGCTGTTCCTGCTGCGCCGGGAGGGCATGCGGGCCTGGCGCTCGTTCCGCGCCGCGGCCTCGGCCGGGCAGCCGCCCGGCCGGCAGGTCACCGACGGCCTCGTGGGCCTCGCCGGTGGGCTGCTGCTGGCGGTGCCGGGCCTGGTCAGCGGCCTGATCGGGGTGCTGCTGGTGGTGCCGCCGGTGCGCCGCGGGGCGAGCCTGCTGGCGCGGCGGGCAGCGGAGCGGCGGGTGTCGTCGATGGTGGCCGGTGAGATGTTCGGCCCGCGCCGGGTGCGGGTGCGCCGCGGCGCGCCTCGCCCCGCCGGTGACGGGCCCGGCCAGCCACCGGCTGATCCGGTACGGCCGGTCGGCCCGCCGCCGGGTGACGTGGTGGTCGAGGGCGAGATCGTCGACCACTGAACCTCTCAGGACTGGACGACGAGGCCGGATTCGCACACGCGGTCGGCGCCGCTCTTTTCGATGCAGACGTTCATGACGTAGGTGTTGTCCTCGGGGAGATCACCCGTTACCCAGGGGCTCTGGTAGGGGGAGGCGTGGCCGGCGGTCGTCGCCGAACGGCCGGTGCTCAGATAGGCGTTGATGCCGTACCCGTCGGCTAGGACGTCCCCCGCCGCGAGGGCGTCACCCGGGTCACTTCCACACGGGTCCCTGCTCCACAGGGCGTACCCCGCGTACTCGCCGGTGCCCGACCAGTAGATCTTCAGGCGGTAGTACTGGCAGCCGGTGAGGGCGACCTGACGGGTGAGGATGGTCAGCGCCGGACGGGCCGCCGGTGCCGCCTGCGCCGCGCCGCCACCGGCGCCGAGGCCACCGAGCGTGACGGTCAGGGTGGTCAGCAGGGTCGCAACCCGGTGTGTCGGACGCACGAGTTCCCTCTTTCGCCGGTGTTTCCCCCGGAGCCCGCCCAGCGGGGCCTTCCGTCCATTCGTACGCGATGAATCCGCGGAGTTGGGACCGGCGGTCAGGAATGCGTCACTTCTTCGGGCCGTCGGTCCCGGCCACCTCGGAACGGACGGCAGGAACAACGGACATCCGCCCGAACGGCGGCGGACACGCAGAACGCCGCCCCCGACCGGAATCGGGTCGGGGGCGGCGGACTGGTTCGTTCAGGCGCGAGGCCGACGGATCTGGCCAGGCGGTGGGTGTCGGTCAGGCGCGACCGCGGCGGGTACGGACCTCCTGGAGCCGCTCGGCCAGGATGTCCTCCAGCTCGGCGATGGAACGCCGCTCCAGCAGCATGTCCCAGTGGGTGCGCGGCGGCTTGGCCTTCTTCTGCTCCGGCTCGCTGCCGTCGACCAGCCGCGCGACGCTGCCGTCGAACTTGCATTCCCAGGTCATCGGGACCTCGGCGTCCACGGCGAACGGCACCTCGAACTGGTGACCCTTCGCGCACAGGTACTCCCGGGTCTGGCGGGGCGCGAGTTCCGTGTTGCGGTCGGACTCGTAGCTGACTGCGCCCAGTCGGCTTCCGCGCAGCATGCGCTCGCCCATGATCGGATGTCCCCTCGGTCGGTGCTGGTTGTCATCGGTGTAACGAAACGAATCAGGCCCGCGATTCCCGCCCGACCGTCCAGGGTACGGACAGGAAGTCCCTTCGAGGGTAGCCCGTCGTGGTCGGTAGTGACCTACCTCACCGCCGCCGTGCGCCGTCGGGGCGATTCGCCCGATACGCGATATTCCTCCCGCGTCGACGGTTCCCCTCAGCTCCGTGCCGCCCCGTCGCGCCCGTTCCAGGGTTAGGAAGGGGCCCTTGCTATACAAAATGCGATAACAAGGTGCCCTTCCTTTCACTTCGGCGCGGCCAGCCGGGCCAGGGTCGCGGCCAGGTCGCCCACCTGGCCGGAGAGCTGGTCGGCCCGCAGCCTTGCCGCGTCCCGCTCGGCTCTGGCCTCGGCGAGCCCGGCGGTCGACTCGGCCAACCGGGCCTCGGTCGCGGCCAGCGTACGGCGGGTCTCGGCCAGCTCGGTGTGTACGGTGCGCAGCTCGGCTCCGGCCCGCTCGGCGTCCCGGCGCAGGGCGGCGGTGAGCTGCTCGGTGTCCCGCCGTAGCGCTTCGAGCGCGGCGGCGCTCTCGACCCGGGCCCGCTCGGCCGTCTCGGCGGCCTGCCGGGCGCGGGTGGCGTCCGCCTCGGCGGCCCGCGCGGCCGACCGTTGCCGGTCGGCCTCCCGCCGGGCCTGATCGGCCTCGGCCCGGAACCGGTCAGCTTCGCCACGGAACCGGTCGGCCTGGGCCACGGCCTCGGCCGCTGACCGGGTGGCCCGCTCCGCGTCGACCCGGGCGGCGTCCCGCTCCCGCAGCAGCTCCGCGCCACGCAGCTGCGCGGTCTCGGCGGCGGTCCGCGCGGACCGGCTGTCCCGGCGGGCCTCGTCGCGGTCCCGCTCGGCCCGGGCGAGCAGCGCCTGGGCGGTCACCGCCGCGTTGCGGGCCTCGTCACGGTCCGCCTCCGCCGCGGTCCGGGCCCGGGCGGCCTCGGCCGCGGCGCGGGTGGCCGCCTCCGCCGCCCGCTGGGCTGCCACCCGCTGCTCGTCGGCGTCGGCCGCGGCCCGCTGGGCCGCCCGCAGTGCGGCGTCGGCCGACTCGGCGGCCTCCCGGGCGTCGTCGCGTTCGGCCTGCGCGGCGGCCACCGCGGTCGCGGCCTCGGCGCGTACCTCGGCGACCTGCCGTTCCACCCCGGCGGGGGACAGGTCGGCGTGCAGCGCCTCGCTGAGGGTGCCCACCAGCTGGTCGAGCCGGTCGACGACCTCCCAGGTGCGGGCCACCTGCCCGGTCAGGCCGGGCGCGGAGCGCTGGCGCATCCGGGCCCCCCGGGCCGCCCGCTGGCAGGCCCCGTCATTGTCCCGGCAGTACCGGAACGGCCGTCCGGCCGCCGCCCGCTGCGGCACCGGCGCTCCACAGTGCCCGCAGGGCCGGGTCTCCACGGAGTTCGGCTGGCTGTCCATGGCGGCGAAGTCTAGGCGGCCACGGCGGCGGTGCTCGGCATCGCCCGGGCCGCGCCGCCCGGCCCCGGGGGGGGGCACCACACGCCCGGCCCGGCCCGCAGGTCGCGCGCTAGGGTGGAACCCGGCGGTACGAGAGGTGACGCTCATGTCAGGTCCACGCCGGCCGGAGTCGCCGATCGAGGCGCAGATCCGGCAGGCCCAGGAGCGCGGCGAGTTCGACAACCTGCCCGGCGCCGGCAGACCGCTGCCGAGGACCGACAGCTCCGACGACGAGCTGTGGTGGATCAAGGGCTACGTCCGTCGGGAGGGTCTGCCCACCGACAGCCTGCTGCCGCCGTCGCTGCGGCTGGCCCGTCGGGTGGAGCAGCTACCCGACGAGTTGGACCGGCTGCCCGACGAGCGGGCGGTCCGGGAGGCGGTGGCCGCGCTGAACACCGAGATCACCGCGTGGCTGCGTACCCCGTGGGGACCGCCGGTGGCGCTGCGGCCGGTGCGGGTCGAGACGGCGGTGGCCGACTGGCGGTCCCGCCGGGCGACGAGGCTGGCCGGACCAGCCCCAACGCCGGCCCCGGCGCCGGGTGGGTCGACTCCGGCCGGATCGGCCCCGGACCGGCCGGCGACGGTCTCCGGCGAGGTCGCGGGCACGCCGACCGGACCGCGACGGCGACGCTGGAACCCGTTCTCCCGCCGGGGTTGAACCGCGGCGGGGACGGGTCGATCCGGCGGTGGTGCCCGCCCGGTTAGGCTGGCCGGCGGCATCCACCCGGGTCGCAGGGGAGGCGGCGATGGCCCGCAGTCACCGGTACACCGCAACCGTCACCTGGACGGGAGCGCGGGAGCACGGCACGGTCAACTACCGCTCGTACGGGCGGGAGCACGAGGTGAGCGTCGAGGGCAAGCCGGTCATCGCCGGTTCGTCGGATCCGACGTTCCGGGGCGACCCGACCCGGTGGAACCCCGAGGAACTGCTGCTGGCGTCTCTCGCCCAGTGTCACATGCTGGCGTACCTGCACCTGTGCGCGGTCAACGGCGTGGTGGTCACCGGGTACGTCGACCGGCCGCACGGCACGATGACCGAGACGCCCGGCGGCGGCCACTTCACCGAGGTGGTGTTGCGACCGGAGGTCACCGTCGCCGACGGCGCCATGGCGGACCGGGCCGTCGAGCTGCACGACCGCGCGCACGCGGCGTGCTTCATCGCCAGTTCGGTGAACTTCCCGGTACGCCACGAGCCGAGCGTGCGCGGCGCCGACTGACCAGCGGTTCCGGCCAGAGTCCGCCGGACAGCGGTCCGGCTCTGGCCAGAGTCCGCCGGACGGCGGTCCGGCTCGCCGCGTACCGGATTCCGTCGGAGCCGGTGGCGGCCGGATTATCGTCGGACCCGGGTGGCAGGCTTGCCCGGTGACCAGGACGCGGTATTACACGGCCACCAGCATCGACGGATACATTGCCGACGAGCGCCACTCGTTGGACTGGTTGTTCGAGGCGGACTCGGGCGGCGACGACCGGTTCGGCCGGTTCTTCGCCGACGTCGGGGCGTTCGCCATGGGCGCGAGCACCTACGAGTGGATGATCGGCCACGAGAACCTGCTCGCCGAGCCGGACAAGTGGCCGGGCTGGTACGGCGACCGGCCCGCCTGGGTGTTCACCCATCGCGACCTGCCCCGGGTCCCCGGCGTCGACCTGACCTTCGTGCACGGCGACGTCGCCCCGGTCCACGCCGCGATGGTCGCCGCCGCGGGCGGGCGGGACATCTGGCTGGTCGGCGGCGGGGAACTGGTCGGAGCGTTCGCCGACGCCGGCCTGCTCGACGAGATCATCCTCGGCGTGGCGCCGGTGACCCTCGGCGCGGGCGCCCCGCTGCTCCCGCGTCGGCTGACGACGGGCCGGCTGGAGCTGACCGACCTGGAGCGGTTCGGGCAGTTCGCCAACCTGACCTACCGGGTCGGCCCACCGCCGAAGGCTGGTCAGCCGGGGTAGTCCGGTAGGTCGACCTGGGTGGCCAGCGAGGCGGTGCCGCGCACCATCAGCCGTTGCACGGCTCCGGTGGACAGCAGCCGGTTGCGCAACCGCAGTCCCCGGGCGGTCGCCGGGGCCAGGAACCGTCCCGGGCTGGCCCCCTTCTGCCACCGGGCGGCGTAGCGGCGCATCCGGGCCTCGTAGGCCGGCAGCGCGACCCGGTGGTCGCCACCGGCCACGGCCAGCTCGCCGGCCAGGACGTAGGCGCCCACCAGGCCGGTGCCCACGCCCATGCCGCCGAGCGTGACGCCCCACGCGGCGTCGCCGACCAGCGCGACCCGACCGGTGTGCCAGGCCGGCACCCGGACCCGGCTGATCGAGTCGAGGTACACCTCCGGCGCGTCCCGCAGCCCGTCCAGCAGATGCGGCACGTGCCAGCCCAGCCCGGCGAACCTGTCGGCGATCACCTTCTTCTGCTGGTCGAGGTCGTGCCAGTCGTAGTCCAGTGGCGGCGCGGCGAAGACCACGAACGCCCCGGCGCGGTGCGGGTCGCGCCGGTCGGCGGAGACCGCCGCTAGCCGGCCGGGCACGTTGTAGTTGCGGGGGACCGGGTCGAAGCCCCGGTCGTTGGGCAGGTCCCATCCGGCGAGGTGATAGCCGAGGTGACGCACGTACCGGGACTCGTCGCCGAGGGCCAGCCGGCGTACCCCGGAGTGCAGGCCGTCGGCCCCGACGACCAGGTCGACGGTGCGGGCGGGGGAGCGGGCCAGCGTGACGCGTGCTCCCTCGGGGGTTTCGGTCAGCCCTGTGATCGTGTCACCGAACAGGTACTCGACCCGGTCGGCGCTGTGTTCGTAGAGGATCCGGGACAGGTCGCGGCGGTGAGTTCACATGGACCTGCCGGGCCCGACGCCGGCCGACCACCGCGCCGCCAACGCGCTGCTCTGGGACCCGCCCGTCCCGCCCCGGCGCGGCCCCCGGCCGACGCTGACCCTGCGGGCGATCGCCTCGGCCGGCGTCACGATCGCCGACGCCGAGGGCATCGGCGCGGTCACCATGCAGCGGGTCGCCGACGGCCTGGGGGTGACCAAGATGGCCCTCTACCGGTACGTCCCGGGCAAGGCCGAACTGGTCGCGCTGATGATCGAGACCGCCCTGGGTGGGCCACCGGAACGGACCGCCGCCCGGCCCTGGCGCGCGGAGTTGGACGCCTGGGCACGGCAGATGTTCGCCCGGTTCTGCCGACACCCGTGGACCCTCGCGGCCACTCTCGGGCCGCGCGCCGTCGGACCCAACGAGATGGACTGGCTGGAGTGGGCCGTCGGCGCGCTCACCGGCACCGGCCTGCACGGCGGTGAGATCCTCGACGTCGCGGTCACCCTGCTCGGACACGTCCGCAACCTGGCCCAGGTGGGGGCGGCGATGGCCACCGACCACCCGGAGCAGGCCATGCAACCGGCCCTGGCCGCCCTGTTGCGCGGTCGCGAGGACCGCTACCCGGCGCTGGTCGACGTCATGGCGTCGGCCGGCCCGCAGACGGCCCACGACCAGGCGCTGGACTTCGGGCTGGAACGCATCCTCGACGGCGTCGAGTTGCTCATCGCCGGCCGCGAGGGTCAGTCGACGGTGCCGTCCAGGTCACCGGCGTAGTCGACGATGGCCCGGCGGTAGCGCCGGACCCGCTCGTCCATGCTCGTCTCGGCCAACAGCCGCAGCAGGTCCGCGACCGCCTCCCGCGGGTCGCCGAGGTTGTAGCGGGTCATCGCGAGGAACACCCGCAGCGCGCCGTCGTCCGGGAACTCGGCCAGGCCGCGTCCGAGGGTGGCGGCAGCGTCGGCGTACCGGCCCAGCACCCGATACGTGCTGCCCAGGCCGAGATACGCGCCCCGGCGGTCCTGCGCGGACAGGTCGGCCGAGGCCAGGGCCCGCTCGTAGCCGGGTACGGCCTCGGCCTCCAGGCCGAGCGCGTCATGTGTCCAGGCGGCCTGGTAGGCCACCTCGCCGTCGTCCGGGTACCGCGCGACCAGTGCCAGCAGTTCGATCCGGGCGGCCTCTACCTCGCCCCGCTCCCGCAGCTCGACCGCCGCAGCCAGCCGTACCGACCGTTCGTCGGCGGCTCCCGCCGGCTGCCTGGGCCCATTTCCGCTCGACACGCCGCCCGGCCTCCTTCGCTGTCGGTCCGGGCAAGACCCTACCGGGCGCAGACCACGCCGACGCAGCCGTGCGGATCGCCCCGGGAGGTGTTGCCGCCGCCGTCGACCACGCTGCCGGCGGGCAGCGCCTCGATGCCGTGGTCCGCGTCGACGTACGTGTGGTTGTCCGCCACCACCAGCGGGCTGCCGACCGGCACGTCCGTGTACAGCCCGTCGTCGACCCGGCGGCCCGCCGCACCGAGGTCCAGTCCGGTACGTCCGTTGGCCCGGAACAGGTTGCCGGAGATGACGAACCGGTCGTCCGGGCCGGCGCTCGGGTCACCGGCCGTGACCACCACGCCGGCCGCGCTGTTGCGGGTGAACGTGTTGCCGCTGATGTCCAGGCCGGTCACCTCGGCCAGGACGAACGTCGAGACGTACACCCCGATCACGTTGCGGTCGAACCGGTTGCCCGTCACCCGCAGGTTGCGGCCGTCGGATTCCAACCGCACCGCGTACCGGGCGGACCGGAAGACGTTGCCGGTGATCGACAGCCCGTCGGCGAGGAACCCGTAGATCCCGGCCCCGGTGAACACGTTGTCCGCCACCACGAAGCCGCCGGTCTCGCCCAGGTCGATGGGGCTGTTCACCCACTGGTTGCCGCGCAACCGCACCGAGTACAGCTCGATGGCGCTCAGCCGGCTGTCGGTCAGGACGCTGTCGGTGACGGCGGCGTCGTGTACGTCGATGTACGACAGGAAGCCGTCGGTCATCCGTATCCGGTCGACGGTCAGATCACTGCCCTGCACGCCGCCGACGCCGGAGCCGGTGAGCCGGCTCCGGCGCAGCGACACCCCGGCGAACTGGTTCGGGTAGACGTCGGTGTCCACGAGCCGCAGGTCGGTCAGGGTGACGTCGCGGACGTCCTGCAACACGATGCCACCGGGAAAGTCCCGGATCGTGCCGTTGGCGATGGTGACGCCGGTGACGGTCTGGTCCCCGGTCACCGTGACGGCGACCTGGTCGGCCGTGCCCGTCCCGATGATCGAGTGGTGCCGCAGGTCGACGGTGACCCCGCTGGTGGCGATCAGCAGGCCCGGCCCGGAACAGCGCAGATCGGCCCGCAGCACCACGCTGGCGGTGACCGTGTCGCCGCAGGAGGGTCCGCCGGCCCGGGCCGCCGCGGGCGCGGGCGCGACGACGACCACCGCCGCCGTGAACAGCACCGACCAGCCCGTCAACCGGTTCCACCGCATCTCGCCCACCTCTTCCGGCTCTCAGCAAGGAGCGTATGCGCGTCCGGTAGTGGCGTGGTCACCCAGAGTCGTCGATCTGACCGCTCGTCCGGCGCCACGTCGACCAGCGGTCCGACCGGTCACCCGCCGCCCTGGTCGGCCCCGCGCAGCATCTTCGAAAACCGGTTGAGCTCTTCCGGCGCGGTCGCCTAGGTTGCCTGCGGCCCGTCACCGTGAGGACAGAGGACAAACCGCGTGCTCCCCCCTGCTCTGTAGACCTGACACCTTCTACCGCTCACCGGTAGCCGACGCTCCCGTCGGCTCCGCCGGGCTGCCCTCGCGCGCCCGGTCGTAAGCGTTCGAGGCCGCGCTTGATCGGCCTCGGGTCAGGTCTAGAGAGATCAGGTCTCCCGACATATGTCTTCACAACCTCATATCGTGCTGCCCTGGGTCGTCCGCCGGACCCGGCTGCCCCTGCTGTCGCTGCGCTGCGTGGTCTGCCGGGCGGAGTCGGCCACCACCGGCGAGGGCAGGTTCCGGGTCAACGCCAACGGCAACCTGCTGGACGTGTGGCTGCTGGTCCGCTGCGTGTCCTGCGACCGGACGAGCAAACTCACCGTGTCCGAGCGGGCTCCGGTCAGCTCCTTCGATCCGGCCGAACTCGACGGCTTCCACACCAACGATCCGGATCTGGTGGCGGCGACGCTGCTGGCCCCGCCGCTCGCCCGGCGCAACCGGTTCACCCTCGACTGGACGGGGGCCTGGCGGCTGGACGCCCCGTCGGCCTGGCCCGCCGGGGCGTGGCCGGTCCAGGTGGCGGTCGTCTTCGAGGATCCGGTGCCGGTACGCCCGGACCGGCTCATCGCGCGGGGGCTCGGCCTCAGCCGGGGCGAGGTGCTGCGCCGGGTCAAGTGCGACATCTCGCTGCGCCGGCCGACCAAGGCCGGGTTCACCTTCACCGTACTGGCCGGGGACCAGTCGCCGACCGGCGCGGGTTGAGGTAGCCGCGGCGGCCCGGGCCGGGGGGGTTCCGCCGGTTCGCGGACCCGCGCGCGGCCTCGTCCCGGGGGCGACTCCACGACGCCGGAGTCGCCCCCGGGCGCTCAGGCGTAGCGGCGGGCGACCGCGTCGAACGCGCGCTTGCGTCGCCAGGAGCCGTCCGGCAGGCAGGCGACGATCCCGTACGCGGCCATGTCCAGGTCCCGGGCCGGGTCCTCGTCGTGCGGGTTGGTCCAGGTGGCGAAGGTGAACACGAAGGCCCCGGCCAGCTCGTGCTCCGCGAACAGGTCGAGCATCCGCTCGATCTCGTCCGCCTGTTCCTGCTCGGAGCGCTCGAAGCTGCCCCGCAGCCGGGGCGGGTCCACCTTCCGGTCCACGACGGCCCAGGCCATGCCGCCGCGGTCGGCCGCGCCCCGGTAACAGCAGCACCCGAACTCGGTGGCGATCACCGGCTTGCCGTGCCGCCGGTAGGCGGTCAGCATCTGCGGCAGCCGTTTACGGGTCCGCCGGTCGCCGTAGCAGTCCACGGCCACGAAGTCGAACGGGGACCAGTCCACCTGCTCCCAGGTGCCGGAGGCGTACGTGATCGGGCCGGTGTAGTGCTGCCGTACCGTCTCGACCGCTCGGCCCAGGAAGGCGTTGAGTCTGGTGTGGAACGAGCCGTGCCGCATCATGTCGAAGATCAACCGCCACGGCCGCAGGAAGGTCCTGAGCCGCTCCTCCAGCCCGTCCCCGGGGACGAGCCCGTGCATGAACAGCGTCAACTCCCAGCCCAGGACCAGCACCACCGTGCCGTCGGCGCGCAGCCGTTCGGCCAGCCGGGCCGCCTCGGTCAGGTAGGCCAGCAGTTCGTCCGCGGTCCGGTCATGGGCCAGCGGACACAGCCACACCTCAAGTCCCAGGGCGAGAGCCTGCCGTGCCGCGGTCTCCACCCGCTCCAGGTCCACTCCGGAGATCCGTACGGCGGTGCAGTGCAACTCGTCGCGGATGATGGTCAGGTCCCGCTGGGACTGTTCGGGGTCGAAGTCCGGCCGGGTCGACTCACCCGGGCGAGGACTCAGCCCGACGTCGTAGTCGATACCTCGTCGCGTGAACGTCACGCGCTGAGCGTAGCGATGGCCGTCGGGCCCGGCACTCACGCCGAAGGCTTCTCCCACACCGAGACGTGACTCCGGCTGTCGCTGGTGAACGGCCGGCGGTCCCAGTCCGCCCACCGGTGGCTCAAACGCAGGCCGGCCAGCCGCGCCATCAGGTCCAGCTCGGCCGGCCAGACATAGCGGAACGGAATCGACCGGTACCTGGCGTGCCCGCCCGCCACCTGCACGTGGTGCGAGGCCATCGCCTGGGTGGCCACGTCGTAGGTGTCGAAGCCCAGCCGGGAGTCGCTGACGTGGAACGGCACGGCGTTCTGCCCCGGTGGGAGCCTGCGCAGGTCGGGGACCGCGACCTCGATGACGAACCGGCCGCCGGGCGCGAGGTGCGCGGCCACGTTGCGGAAGCAGTCGACCTGGGCGTCCTGACTGGTCAGGTTCATGATCGTGTTGAACACCAGGTACGCCAGCGAGAACGTGCCCTCGACCCGGGTGGTGGCGAAGTCGCCGATCGTCACCCCGATCGCCTCGGCGCCGGGCTTGGCGCGCAGCCGCTCGACCATCGCCCGGGACAGGTCGATGCCGTGTACCGGTACGCCCCGGGCGGCCAGCGGCAGCGCGATCCGGCCGGTGCCGATGCCCAGCTCCAGGGCGCGGCCGGGGCCGGCGAGTTCCGCCAGCAGGTCGACCGTGCGGTCGATGACGTCCCGAGCGAACACCTCGCTGTCCGGTTCGTCGTACCTGGCCGCCACCTCTTCGCCGAAGTATCCGTCGGGGTCCGTCATCTCGGGATCCGTCACGCCGGGGACGGTACAACGGCCCGACAGGCCGGCGCCGCCGATTTACCCGACCGCTGGTTCACCGGCGACACCGTGAGTGACAGTGCCGGCGGACATCCCGCCCTTGACACTCGGTAGTTCTCCGGAGGGCTCGCCTACCGCCCTTCTCCTCGCTTTGCAATGCTTCCCTCCCGGCGACACCGATGCTGGGCTGCGGTGCTGCTCGGTGCCGGGTTCCTCCGGTTCGGACTGCTGGTTACCCGGTGTGTCTGTTGCCTGGAGGGAAGCATTGCAAAGGCGGGGAAGAACATCTGGGCATGGGGAAACTGGCGTTCACTCTCGGTGAGCGGGTGCCCCGGATGACGGCTCGGTGACCGGGCGCAGGCTTCGGGATGCCGCGCTAGCCCTCCGGATAGAAGAGGAACAGCGTGCAGCCGGTGGTGCTCGCCGGTACGTGCCAGGACCCGGCCGGGGCGTGCAGGAAGGTCCCGGCCGGATAGTCGCGTGCGCCGTCGTTGAACGTGCCCGCGACCACGTAGACCTCCTCCGGGCCGGGTTCGTGGACATCCCGGCGGGGCCACGACGTACCCGGGTCCATCTCGAGCACGTGCGCGTGGGCGCCGGTCGGTCCCGTCCACAGCGAACGCAGCCGGATCCCCGGGAAGACTTCCCGGGCGGGACAGTCCTCGACGGCGACGGCGGTGTAGCCCTCCTGGGCCAGGATTTCGGAACGCATGCCTCCACGGTGCCGTGCGGGGTCGTGGTGGGACAGTGTCAACAAAGACGCCGTGGGGTACTTTCCTGCCATGCATCGAGTGGTCGCCCTGGTGCGACCGGTGCAGCCGACGTTCGAGCTGGGCTGTGCCGCGGAGGTCTTCGGCACGGTGCCACCCGGGACTCCCCGGCACTACGAGTTCGAGGTGTGTACCGAGACGCCCGGTCCGGTGCCGACCTCCGCCGGGTACGCGATGTCGGTGACCCGGGGCCTCACGGCGCTCCGGTCCGCCGACACCGTGGTCATCCCCGGGTGGAGGCCGTTGGAGGCGCCCCTGTCCCCGGCCGTCCGCCACGCGCTGCTGCGGGCCCATGCCCGTGGGGCGCGGCTGGTCACCATCTGCGCCGGGGTGTTCGCGCTGGCCCGTACCGGCCTGCTGGACGGGCGTTCGGCCACCACGCACTGGGCGCGGGCCGAGCGGCTGCGGCAGGAGTTCCCCCGGATCCGGGTGGAGCCGGACGTGCTCTACGTGGACCACGGCGATGTCGCCACCAGCGCTGGCGCGGGGGCGGGCATCGACCTGTGCCTGCACCTCGTCGGAACGGACCACGGGGCCGGGCACGCCGCCCTCGTCGCGCGGTACATGGTGATGCCGCCGCACCGCGACGGCGGTCAGACCCAGTACGCGCCCTCCGCGCCACCGGTGGACGCGCTGGACGGCCTGCTCGAGTGGGCGGGTGCCCGGCTGGGAACGTCGCTGTCGGTCGCCGACCTGGCCGCCCAGCTCAGCGTCTCACCCCGCACGCTGGCCCGTCGCTTCGCCGAGCAGCTCGGCACGAGCCCCGGGGCGTGGCTGCTGTCCCGCCGGGTGGCCGAGGCGCGCACCCTGCTGGAGGAGACCGACCTGCCGGTACAGGCCGTCGCGGTCCGGGTCGGGCTCACCTCGGCGGCCAACCTGCGTCGCCGCTTCCACGCCCGCCTGGGTACGACGCCGGGCGCCTACCGCCGGGCATTCCGGATTCCGTGAGCGGTGCCCTGATCCGCCCTTGCCCCACCGTTCAGACTGGCCGGGTGGAGTTGGTTCGTCACCATGGTGATCGATGACTAGTGGCTACGATGTGCAATCGCTGAGAAAGAAGGAGTTGCTGGGTGGCAGCGCCGAGGGACATGACCGGCAATCCGTCCGACGAATCGCCATCGGGCGGCGCCGGACGGCGGACTCTGCGGAAGCGCATGCGCGACCACTACCATCACCAGTTGGACGGCAGCGGCCGAGGGGCTGTGTTGGCAGCCATCATCACGGTGTTCGGCGCCATCCTCGTGCCCCTGATCGCGGCCGTTGTGACGCTTCACAGCAAGGACGACGGCGGCGAGAGTGACGCCCTGCCGAACAGCAGATCGAGTGCCAGCGTGAGCAGCACAGCCGACACCCCGCCAGCGCCGATTTCGTCCAGTCCCGCAGCGGCATCGGCGAGCCCTGCGGTCGCCTCGCCAGCAGAGCCCGCGGCTGACGGGGTCCGCTGGCGAGGCAGGGTGCTGTTGACCAGTATCGACCTCGACTCGGTACCGCCCAAGGTGCTCGGCAGCAACACCGGAGCCAGTGCCTGGGTCTCCTACGGCTACAACGGCCTGGACAACACTCTGTACGGCCTCAACGGTGGCTTCTTCACCACGAAGCCCACCATCGCCACCTGGGAGAACGCCGCCATACCCCACCCCAGCCGGCAGCAGTGTGCCGATCTGATCTCCACGCAGGGGACGGAGACCGCCCCGATCAGAAACGACAGCCGCTTCTGCGTCAAGACCGCCGCCGGACGGGTCGCCTACCTCGCCATCAGGAAGTTCGACAAGGAGAAGGGCTACCTGTCTGATGTGACGGTCTGGGAGGGTGTCGAGGAGTAGGCCGCCCCAGCGCTCCGCGTCCGCGTAGCCCGATGGCTGCCAGTAGTGAACGCATCGGCGCAGAGGGTGATCAGATGACTGGGAAGCGCTGGACGGCAGGACGCCCGGGGTTGTAGCTTACGGGCGACCGTGACACCGCCCGAGGAGGTGAGACCCATGAACGCTGGATCGAAGTGGGTGCTCCCCCTTGCCGTCACGGCCGGGCGATTGACGTAGGTGTCGCCGGGAGCGCCTCGCCAAGCAGGCACTCCCGAAGGGCAACACCTATGAACTCTCAGCACGTCACCGGCTCATCGTCGACCGACCGGGTCGAGCCGGACTCCCCGGTGGGTGACGCAGCACCGCCCTCCGGCGTCGACCGCCCGACCGGCACCTTCGATGTGATCATCGCCGGGTGCGGGCCCACCGGCGCGGTGCTGGCCGCCGAGCTGCGGCTGCACGATGTGCGGGTACTCGTTCTGGAGCGGGAAACCGAGCCCGAGCCGTCCGTCCGCATCGTCGGTCTGCATGTTCGCAGCCTCGAGCTGATGGCGATGCGCGGGTTGTTGGACAGGCTCCTCGCGCGTGGCCGGCGGCGCCCGGCCGGCGGCTTCTTCGCCGGGATCGACAAGCCGGTACCCGAGGGCCTGGATTCCCCGTACGCGTATCTGCTGGGCATTCCGCAGCCGGTCCTCGTCCAGCTGCTCGAAGAGCATGCCGTCGAGCTGGGCGCGCAGGTCCGGCACGGTTGCGCGGTGGCCGGTTTCGAGCAGGACGACGAGGGGGTGACCGTCGAGCTGGCCGGCGGGGAACGACTGCGTTCGCGCTATCTCGTCGGCTGTGACGGCGGGCGCAGCACGGTGCGCAAACTGCTCGGCGTCGGCTTTCCCGGCGAGCCCGCCCGGACCGAGACGCTGATGGGCGAGATGGCGGTGGGCGTACCGCCGGAGGAGGTCGCCGCCAAGGTGGCCGAGATCCGCCAGATCCAGCAGCGTTTCTGGCTCCGGCCCGTGGGCGTCGGGGTCTACAGCGTCGTGGTCCCCGCCGCGGGAGTCGGTGACCGCCCGGAACCGCCCACCCTCGACGATTTCAAACAACAGCTGCGGTCCGTCGCCGGAACCGACTTCGGCGTGCATTCGCCGCGCTGGTTGTCCCGCTTCGGGGATGCCACCCGGCTGGCGGACCGCTATCGGGTCGGGCGGGTACTGCTGGCCGGCGACGCGGCACACATCCATCCACCCACCGGGGGACAGGGTGTCAACCTGGGCGTTCAGGACGCGTTCAACCTGGGCTGGAAACTGGCCGCGCAGATCCGTGGCTGGGCCCCGGAACCACTGCTGGACACCTACCAGGCCGAACGCCGTCCGGTCGCCGCGGAGGTGCTGGACAACACCCGCGCCCAGATGGAACTGTCGTCCACCGAACCGGGCCCCCGGGCCGTGCGCAGGTTGCTCACCGAACTGATGGACTTCAACGAGGTGAACCGCCACCTGATCGAGAAGATCACGGCGATGGCCATCCGCTACGACTTCGGTGCCGGTCCCGACCTGCTCGGCCGTCGAGTGACCGACGTCGAGGTGAAACAGGGCCACCTCTACGGTCTGCTGCATCGTGGTCGCGGCCTGCTGCTGGACCGTACCGAGCGGCTGAGCGTCGGTGGCTGGTCGGACCGGGTCGACCAACTCGCCGATCCCACGGCGGCGGTGGACGTTCCGGGTCTCCTGCTTCGCCCGGACGGCCATGTCGCCTGGATCGGTGACGATCAGCAGGACCTGGACGGTCAGCTGTCCCGCTGGTTCGGCAGGCCCACCAGCTGATCTCGCCCTGAGCGGCGGTCATCCCGCGATTGTCCGGGTCGGCCGCTGCCGCCGATCGCCATGACATCCTGACAACCCCCGGTTGACAGTGACAACTGGGGGTTGTCAGACTGTCTTCATGGACCAGCGTGACGAGCCTCAGACCCAGGCAGACCTCATCGACCGGCTGAAGGAGGTACGGGCCGCCGCCATCGAACACACCCGCATCGCGCGTGAACTGGCCCGGGAACGACGGCGACTGATCGAAGCGCTGCTGGCCAACGGCCTGTCCCAGTCCGACATCGCCCGGGAACTCGGCGTGACCCGGCAGGCGATCCAGAAGATGGTCGAGGCCGGCGCCGAAGGACCGCGCCGGTGAGCCGCCCGGCCTTCGCTACGGCGGAGGCCGCGTGACCGGCGGTCTTTCAACGTGGGCGGCTCGTCACACCGCCGCGCCCTTGGCCGCTCGGGCGTACGGTGGGTGGGTCAGGGGCATGACCGGGTCACCTCGTGGAAGTCGAGGGCGTCACGCGGAAGGCCCGAGCAGGTCCCACCGGTTGCCGGAGATGTCGAGGAAGACGGCGACCTGGCCGTAGGGCTCGGTGCGGGGCGGCCGGACAAACGTGACACCGGCCCCGGTCATCCGCCGGTAGGTGGCGTCGAAGTCGTCGACGCGCAGGAAGAAACCGACCCGGCCGGCCAGTTGGTTGCCGACCGCCGCCCGCTGGTGCTCACCGTCGGCGCGGGCGAGCAGGATCCCGGTTTGCGCGCCGGGGGGCCGGACGACCACCCACCGCTTGGGTCGTCCGTCGTTGGTCAAGGACGGGGAGTCCTCGACGAGGTCGAAGCCGAGTATGTCGGTGAAGAACGCGATCGCCGGGTCGTACTCCTCGACGATCAGCGCTACCAGGTCGATCCGCACCACGGCAGCCTATGTGGCAGCGCCCATGGCTGGCCGACCGGCCGTCGGCGTGACTGCGGCGTGTATCTGACGTTATATCTTCGCACCCGATACATTGATGGCGTGGAGACACCGGTACGCGAACCCACCTTCCTCATCCTCACGGCGTTGGCCGCCGAGCCGCTTCATGGCTACGGACTGATCACCGAGGTAGCCCGGCTTTCCGACGGCCGCGTGTCGCTGCGCCCCGGCACGCTCTACGGCGCCCTCGACCGGCTGCTCGACGCGGGGCTGGTCACCGTCGAGCGGGAGGAGGTGGTGGACAGCCGGCTGCGCCGCTACTACCGGCTCACCGAGCACGGCGGTGACCTGCTCGCCAACGAGACCGAGCGGATGCGTCGCAACGTCGCGGCCGCAACCGCGCGGTTGAACACACGTACCCGTCGAGGCACGCCCCGACTCAGTGGAGGGATCGCATGAGCGACCTGGAACGCCGCTATCTGCGATTGGTCCGGATCTGCTATCCGGCCGGCTACCGCGACGCGCGCGGCACCGAGATCGTGGGTACGTACCTCGCGCTGTCCTCGCCGGACCGGCGGTGGCCTTCGGTCGCCGACGTGACCGACGTAGCCGGCGGCGGGCTACGCCAGCGCCTACGCGCGATCGGCGCCACCGGAATCGGCCCCGGAGTGCGGCTGGCCGCCACGCTGGCGTTGCTGACCGCCACGGCTCTCGCCAGCGGCTGGGCCATGCTGGAACTCAATCCGTGGACGACAGCGTGGTTCGGCTTCGAGCAGCACGGCACGTCCGTCTCGCTCGGTCTCGGCGTGTGGACGGCATGGCTGCTCGCCGCGGTGGTGCGCGCGGTGACAACCGGCCGGTGGACCCGCCTGGCGATCGGTCTCGCCCTTGTCCTCACCGTCGCCGTCGTACCGCTTGCCGCCGTCGTCGACCGGTCCCGCCCTCCGCTGTTCGTACTGCTCGCCCAGGTCTGCCTCGGATTCGTGGCGCTCGGCGTTCCCGGCCAGCCGCCCGTGTGGCTGCGACTGCTGCCCGTCGCCGGCGCCGCCGCGGTTCTACCCGTAGCGGCGACTCTCGCCCGTAACGGTGGCGACGTCCTCCCTGGGTACTACGGCTGGCCCGCCGGGCAGGTCCTGCCCGGCGCCGGGGCGGCACTTTTCGTGGTGACGTTGCTCGTCGGCGTGTGGCTGGCGGCGCGCAACGACCTTCGTGGTGCTTGGGCACTGCTGGTGCTGCTCTGCCCGATCGGCGTGCTGTGGCTGCATCCGCTGGCCGAAGAACTCGCCGTCAGCTTGTACGGCGGCGGGCCGAATGCGGACTGGACGACCCTGGCCACAGCAGCGGCGATCATCGCGGCGGTTGCGGCGGTCGTCATGTCGGCTGCGCTGATGGTCCAACGACGGGTCGCCTTCACCCACGCCGCCGTCGAGCGCGGTACGGCGCGGGACTCCGCCATCAGCGACAGCGGGCAGCGATAGCAGCCCGTCTGGCACCAAGCGACCGGCCGCCTGTTGTCAACGCACTGCCGTCGAACCCCACAGTGGTTTGACGGCGCGGGTCGCGAAGTAGCCGGGCAGCCAGCCCGCGGTGGCGTCCGAGTGGTGCGGCGCCTCCTCGAACCCGGTGATGACGAAGCCCGCGGCGAGCTGCCCGCCGAGCTGCTCGGCCATGCTGTGGCTGTACTCCAGCGGCGAGTCCGCACCGAAGAGCCGCTCGCGTTCCTCGGCCGGTACGTGCGTGACGTCGCTGTACGGCAGCTTGTGCCGGACCACCAGTTCGCCGCGCTGGTCCAGCGCCTCGTGGTCGAACAGGTAGACGTCCGGGTTGAGGAAGCCGCACAGCAGCGCCCCGCCCGGTCGCAGCACCCGGAAGCACTCCCGCCACACCGGGGCGAGTTCGGGGATGAACAGGTTCGAGACCGGGTTGAAGACGAGGTCGAACGAGGAGTCGGCGAACACCGACAGGTCGCGCATGTCGCCGAGCACCGTCCGCAGCGGCACGTTGTCCCGTCGGGCGACCAGCTCGTCCTGCTCGAGCTGGCGCGGCGAGTTGTCCAGCACGGTGACCCGGGCCCCGGCCGCGGCGAGCGTCGGCCCCTGCTGGCCGCCGCCGGAGGCCAGGCACAGCACGTCCACGCCGGCCAGGTCGGCGGGGAACCAGGAGCGGTCCACGGGTTGGTAGCCGATGAGCACGACCGACCAGTCACCGGCCCGCGCTCTGGCGACCGTCTCCGCGGAGATCGGCCGCGACCACTCGTTGCCCAGGTCGACCTGCCGGTCCCAGGCCACCCGGTTGTGCGCCACCGGATCAACACCCATCCGCCCACGCTATCCCGTGCCCCGGCCGCGCCCGGGCGGGCGGCTGCCCTGGAACACCAGGTTGAAGCCGGCATCGGCCGCCAGGTCCAGCGTCTGCCGGGTTGACAGCCAGTATGAGTCGAACTCCACGCCGAGGCCGGCGCACCGCCCGCTGCGCCGGTGCTGACCGTCGCCGTCCTTGAACGCGGTCGCCAGATGACCTCCCGGCCAGAGGACCCGCGCGAGTTCGGCGAACGCGACCGTCCGTGCCGGCGGCGGCAGGAAGATCAGCGAGTACCAGCACACCACGCCGGCCAGCGAGGCGTCCGCGAACGGCAGATCGCGCAGGTCGGCCACTTCGAACGAGAACGCCGGGTGATCCCTGCGGGCGACCTCGATCATGCCGGGAGAGAGGTCGACACCGCGCGGGGAAAGGCCGCGCGATGCCAGGTACGGTACGAGCCTGCCGGTCCCGCACCCGAGGTCCGCGACCTCCGGCCCAGCTTCCCGACCAAGGTCAGCTCGCTGAACAGATCGAGCACCGCACGCTCGATCGGCATCGACTCCAGCACACCAGCCAGGCGTTCCGCGTAGAAGGACCGCCGGTAGCTTCCAGCGAAAAAGCAACGCTAAGGAGATGATTGGCCGGTGGCAGCTGTTGGTCGCAGGTACGCGTACACCGTGTCGCGGCTGATGCGGAACTCCTTGGCAAGGACGGACTTTGGTTCGCCGGCTGCCGCGCGGTCGCGCAGCTGCTGGGTCTGCGCTGCGGTCAGTGCCGGCTTGCGGCCGGGCGCAGTCCGTCAAGCATGAACGCGAGCAGGCGGTCGCCCTGCTCGGCGGGAACTTGCTCGCGGACCCAGGCGGCCGCGCTGATGAGCGCGAACATGTCCGCGGCGCCGGCCTCGGCCCGAATGAGACCAGCCGCGCGCGCGCGTTCGAGCAGCCGCTCGCCGGCGGCGGTCATCTGCTGGCACGCCCGGTACAGCGCCGAATCTTCGTCCTTCAGGCCGTGTAGCAGCGACGTGGCCAGGCCGCGGTAGGGGGACATCTGCGTTGCGGTCGCGTGGGCCCACTGGGCAAGTGCCTCGCCGGGCGAGGGGTGGGTGAGTAGCTCGTCGGCGATGGCGACGAGCCGGTCGATGTGCTCGCGGAGCATGGCTTCGAGCAGCGCTTGCCGGGTCGGGAAGTGCCCGTACAGGGTGCCGATCGACACCCCGGCACGGCGCGCGATCTCCTCCAGCGACGCCTCCGTACCCCGTTCCCGGAAGCCGACCTCCGCCTCCGCGAGCAGCCGTTCGTAGTTGCGGCGGGCGTCGGCACGCATCGGGCGTGGGGGTGTGTTCGCAGCGTCCACGGCACCCTTCTTGCTAAGTCGAGGCAGCCTCAATATATTTCGAGGCAGCCTCAGCTTAGCTGACCACGAAGGGACCCTCATGTCGACCAGGGCCACCGCGCCTATCAGTACGGGTGGCACCATCCTGGCGATCATCCCGCTCCGGACATCCCGCCTCGGTGGTGGTGCAACGGCGCACACAACGCAGGCCCGAGACGAGCGTTGGCCGACGGCCGAAAACCGACCGAAGCCGGGCCACGACCGTGCCCTTGGATCGCTACCCACAGCCCGTCACGCGGCCCGCGCGGACAAGCACAAAAAGGAGTAGATGATGCCGATCGCCACGCTGCGAGGGGTGACCCTGGACTGCGCCGATCCCCAGGCTCTGGCCCGGTTCTACCAAGCACTCACCGGCATGGAGCCTAGCTATGACACCGACGGGTTCGTCGCCCTGACCGCTGGTTCGGGCTGCGACCTGGGCTTCCAGCGAGTCTCCGGATACCGGGCCCCGCAGTGGCCCGGCCAGGACGTGCCGCAGCAGTTCCACCTGGACCTCCAGGTGCAGAACCTCGACGCCACGGAGAAGCTGGCGCTGGAGCTCGGCGCGGTCAGGCCGGACCACCAGCCGGGCGACGACCGGTGGCGGGTGCTGCTGGACCCGGCCGGTCACCCGTTCTGTCTGACCGCGGGCTGACCGCCACGGACCGGACCGCGGTGGACCGCGACCACGACCGGCCACGGGTGATCGCATCGTGGGCGTACGCGACCGTGGGCGGCGTTGACGAGTTTCAGCCGCCGCCACGGCCAACAGACGGAACGTAAGGTGGTAATCGAATGTTCGTGGGCCATTATGCCGCTGGTCTGGCAATAAAATCGGCATACCCCGGGTTCAATCTGGGTTGGGTGCTCCTCAACGTGCAGGCACTCGATTTCCTGAACGCTGGTTTGAGTATTGCCGGAATTGAAACTGCAAAGATCGTTGAGGGCGCTCCGGCGACCGACCCCTACGTCCTGCACTATCCCATCAGTCACAGCCTGGCGGGGGCGGCGGTGTTTTCCGCGGTTTCCGCTGGCCTCTATTGGGCGTTGACCAATCGCCGCGTGTCGGACGCAAAGATGGGAGTGCTGATCGTCGGGATCGCCGTCTTTTCCCATTTCTTTCTGGACGTGTTCACCCACCATGCCCTACCGCTGGCTCCCGGCTCCTCGGTGATGCTGGGCCTGGGCCTTGGCCACTATGTGTTGCCCACGATCATACTCGAAATGGGCCTCCTCCTCTCTGCGGCCGTTCTTTATTGGCGCCGCGTGAGGAGCACGTTGTTGGGTGATTCGGCACTGTTGGCGTTCATCGCGATCATCGCCGCTCCGTTTCTCTCGTTGCTCAGCAATCCGCCTCCGGTCGAGCATTCAATTAGTGCTTCGATGACCGTGCTCTCAATCTTCACGGTGTTTGCGGCGTTGGGTGCACTGATGGACTGGTTTCGGAAACGACAGCGGGCGCGGATGAAGGTGTAACCGGGACGTCGTTTCGGTGGCCCGGATTGCGATACGACTGTTCAGTGTGGCGGCACGGTGACCGCCTGGCGCAAGTTCGGGGAACCACGTCGCGGGCTGTCGATGGCGTATGGCGACGGGCGTCTTACTGCTCGGCCAGGTCGGGCCGCCACATACACACCGTGCGCACCGTGCGCACCGTGCGGCGCCGGCCACGGCCGTCGACCCGGTAGGCCAGCTCCGCCCAGTCACCGGTCAGCCCAGGATGGGTCGGCACCATCTCCCGGCCGGGTAATAGGTGAGATCCGTCTGCGACCGACGGCGACCGCCCTCATGCCTAGATCATCTTTTTGGCCCCTGGTGTCGCGGTTCTTACCAACACCCCACTTCCGACAGGCGGGTCGCTTCCGGGTGGGAGGCCGGGCCTAGGGATTGGGCAGCGGGCGGCCGGCGAGGCGCATCGTGGTGAGGTCGGCCGGGTTGCGGATTTCGAGCATGGCGTAGCAGACGACATCCGGCCGTAATTACCAGATTGCTATTACCGATAATCCGATAATCCCGACAGGCAGACCCCGGGCAGGTGTACATC
Organism: Plantactinospora sp. A48; assembly: GCF_055793945.1. Taxonomy (NCBI): domain Bacteria; kingdom Bacillati; phylum Actinomycetota; class Actinomycetes; order Micromonosporales; family Micromonosporaceae; genus Plantactinospora; species Plantactinospora sp. A48. The sequence continues at coordinate 92,635 of NZ_JBTIXF010000015.1, forward strand.
ATAATGACAGTTATTGTGCGTAAGCACAGAGGATGGTGTATTTCCGTGCGTCGTCGTCGTGGGACGCTCGTGGAGTTCGTCGTGGCGCGCGACACGACACCACGCTGGTCGAACAGGAAGCCGCAGTGCCTGGCCGGATCGAACACCTGTTCGGGCCCGTACCGACGAGTTCCTGCAGGTCCCCACCTACGCGAAGCAGGACCGCCAGGTGGCACTGTTCCTGGCGGTCCAAGCTGCTACAGCCTCACCGGCTCTACGCCCTGGCAATCCTCCGCGATATTGTTGACGAATCTGCGGAATGCGGCCCCAGTCCCCGATCCGGCGATTCCGTCGCTCGGGCCACCGAAGTAGCCCCGGTCCCTCAATACGAGTTGTGTGGGGAGTAGTAGAAGCCCTCAGGGCAGTTGACTCGCGGAGCACCCACGATCCGCTTGTCGATCAGTAGTAGTCAGTGCAGGTCTTGGGCAGGTTGGTGCCCTGCATGCAGGCGTGTGACTCGCTGCCCGCGTCGCTGACCGCGTCGGTGTGGTTGTCGGTTCCGGAATTGATCCAGGCCTCTTTGACCGCGCCGGTGTCCCGGTTGTACACCCACAGGTGGTCGCCGACACGACCGCTCACTTCGCGCGCCCAGGCGGTCCGGCAGGTCGGACTGTACCGCAGTTGGATCGTGTAATTGCCGTAGCTCTTGGCGTAGATCAGCTGGGCGTTCTGGAACGGATCCGACGAGCAACTGGCCGCCTGCGCCGGACTGGCCACGATCAACCCGAGGCTGGTCGTCACCGCGCAGACCGCGAGCGCCGCGCCGGTACGTATCCGGAGTTTGTTCATGACGTTCGGCTCCCTTCGTAGAGCTGATGTTCGCCGTGTGCGGTTGCCGCGCCCGGCGAGCTGAACTTCGACTGACGCCTCTCTGACACAATCCGCCGCCCAGTGCGGGATTGAGATAAGAAAGGGGGGTGTCAATGTTGGGCTGGGCGCCGAAACAGCGTGCCGTGCTGGCAGTGCTGCGGCTGATCCGGCGGCAGCAGGAACCACGCGACTCCGACGAGCCGCCTGAATGCTTGACTCTCCCTTCGCTTACGCTCGTTGCCATCGACATCAGTTTTCAACGCTCATCGATGATGGGTCATTAGCATTCGGTGCTGGCTTGTTGACTGCCCGCGCAACAGCCGGCTGGAGGAGGAAGCCGTTTCGACATGACCGAGCCGGACAGCCGAGACGAGCCGACCACCAGTGGATTCGAGTGGTGGTCAAGCGCCGCCAACGCGCTGATACCCACGATCCTGACCAGCCCCTTAACGGCCGACTTCTGCGGATCCGCGCTCTCGCTTGACCTGGGATCGCTGCCCGCGTCGCTCCAGTCGGCTCCTGCGGTGCGATCGGTGCGGACGGCGGCCACGATCCGCCGCCACGACCCCGAGCTGTGGCTGGTGACCCTCATCACCCATGGCCGGTCGGGACTCGTCCAGCACCGCAACCAGGCGCTGCTGTCCGCCGGTGACCTGATGGTGTTCGACACCTCCCACCCCTACGACTTCCAGGTTCTGAGCGGGGATCAGCCGTCCGGATCGGTCATGGTCCACCTGCCCAGGGGCATGCTGCCGGTACCCGATCAGGCCCTACGGACGCTGGCCGCGCGGCGCCTGCCGTCCGGATCAAGTCTGGGCGGGGCGCTCCGGAAGCTGCTTCGCGAGGTGGCCGCGCCGAAGCAAAGGTGGGGTACCCAGGTGAGGGGGCATCTGGGCTCGGCGGTACTCAGCCTCACCGCGGCGTTCCTGGCCGATCTCGCCGGGGCGGAGAATCTCCTGCCGGCCCAGCACGTTCGGGATGCCCTCAGGTTCCGGATCCGCATGTTCATCGAGCACCACCTCGCGGATGTCCGGCTGTCGCCGCCGATGATCGCCTCGGTCCACCACATCTCCGTGCGGTACCTGCACCACCTCTTCCACGAACATGGGCAGACGGTCGGTGCGTTCATCCGTGAGCGGCGGCTCGAGCGGTGCCGGATGGAGCTTGTCGAGACCAGCGTGCCGGTTCGGGCGGTAGGCGCCCGCTGGGGATTTCCCGATCCCGGCGTCTTCAGCCGGACCTTCAAGGCGGCGTACGGCCTGCCTCCCGGCGAGTACCGCCGCCAGTTGCCCGGAACCGACCCGACGGTGGTCCGGACCTTCCGTCCGGATCCGGCGCTCGACATATGATCTTGTGGGAAAAGTTCCAAGCCAGTTATGGCGGGTCCTGGAACCGGACCCGGCGGCCCCGGGGTTGGGCCGGTCAATCGCGGTCTTGCGACTGGTGTGGCGCTTGTCGGTCCTCGTTCGCCGGTTCGCCCGGCCGGTGATCCGGGACGAAGGCGACATCGACCGCCAGGGCGGCGCGGGCCTGGCGGACACGCTCAGCCTCCCGTTCCCGCCAGCGCCGCTGCGCCTCGCGGTTGCACACCCGGCAGTTGCGGCGAACCCGTCCGCTCCGTTCCTCCCACTCCCGAGGATGGCCGTTGCGGCAGGTCTCCGCCTGCCGCCGGGAGCGGCAGGTGTCCGCGCGGTCGACCTGCCGCAGATGGGTCGGCTCAATGCAGTCCCTGACGCCGCACAGATGCTGGACGTCCAGGTCGGCGTCGTAGTTCCCATGGAACGCGGCATAGGCGGCGATGTGCGCCCAGGCGCGTCCGGCGACCTTCTGGTACACCCCGCGTTGTGTTCCGTAGCCGCGGATGATGAGGCAGCCGTCCGGCCGGCGGACGGAACGGGCGAGCAGATGGTCCCGCAGTGCGTCCACGGTGAAGTGCTGGGACAGCCCTCGAACGGCGCTCAGCATGCGGTCACGGTAGCGGGCCGCGCTGATCGGGTTGCTGTCAAGGACCTTGCTGCGGCCAGGGGGTGATCCGTGGGTGGCCTACCACCGCTGCCGCGCGGCGGACTGCTTCCGCCCGGTTGGCCGCGAGTTCGACCAGTGTGTGCTGATCGCTGAGGGGCAGGGATCGTACGAGAGTCCGCCGTACCGCGAGTGCGGTCGAGGGCACCTTGGCGTCGATGGCGCACTGACCATCGGCCACGGCGACGGCGATCTCCTCGTGCCGCAGCGCGGGAGTGGGGCCGGTCTGCCGGTAGCGGGTTTCCAGTGCGTCCCGTGCCATGGCCGGCGTCTCGTACCGGAATCCCTGCGCCTGCATGCACGATCGCCAGCGGGCCATGGCCCCCAGGTAGTTCGGCGACGTCACCACCTGGGCCGTCAGCTGGTCGTCGAGCGCCTCGGGCAGATAGGTGATGCGGGCCCAGGTGGTGACGTCGCCGGCCAGTGCCCGCCGGCTTTCCGCCACACATCCCTCCTGGCCGGTCGTCACGGTACCGGTGCCCGGTATCTCGACGTTCACCGTCTTGTCAGGGGGGCCGAAGAACGCCAGATCGTAGCGTTGCTGATCCTGCGGGGACAGGGCTTCGTGGGATGAATCGGCGGGCTGTGCCGAAGCGGAGCCGGGCGGCTTCGTGGTGATGCCGTAGCCGTTCTGACGGCGCTTGGGCAGGTCGATCGTTGTCGCGTCGTCCTCGGGTGCGGACAACAGGCTGGCCGTGACGGCGGGGTACTCGAAGCCGCGCCGGCGCATGCAGCCGGAGGCCAACCGGTTGAGCGCGGTGTCGAAAGTCTGCTGGGTCTTCGGCCAGGTGCCGGAGTGGGTGACCAGGTCAATGGCGTCGGAGCTGAGTACGCCGGAGGACGCGGGCGGCGGGGGGGGGGGGGGGGGGGGGGGGGGGGGGGGGGGGGGGGGGGGGGGGAGGCTGCGGGAGAGCGTGGGGTCTGTTTGCTGTCCCCCCCCCCACCCCCCCCCCCCCCCCGCCACAAGGGCGCCCAGTGCGACGTATCGCAGGATCCGCACTTGGGGTGTCTTCATGTTCTACGGGGTCGCGGTGCACCAGCTGTTGGAGCTGATGGAGTCGTTGAACGTAGGATCCTTGTACCCGCTCGTCGACGAGGACAGATCGCTGATCGCAACACCGATGCCGAGGCTGTGATAGCCGTGAGCGTGGCTGTAGTTGATGTCCTTGAAGAAGTAGACCGTGCACTTGGTTCCGTGGTTGTACAGGGAGCTGATGCAGTCCTGCCAGCCACCCTTCGCGCAGCTACCAGAGCTGTTGGACAGATTCCGGAAGTCGGGATTGTTGCCCGACACCTTGCCCATGTTGCCGCGGTATCCGGCGTTCGGCCAGAAGCAGGCGTACCCGGACGGGCAGTCGCCAGTACCTGCCGCCGCGACGGTCGCCTTCGATCCGTCGGGCGCGGATCCGGCCCCTACCGTCGTGCTCACCGACCGGTCCGCGGGGTTCGGGGCTGCTTGAGCAGCGGCGGCACCGCTCAACGCGACGCTCGCCACCAGCACGATGCCAGGCAGAAGCATGGCAATTCTTGCCTTCATGGATATTCTCCTCACTCAGGTTCACCGAAGGACCGCGTCCCCCGTTGTGACCGGGCTGGCAAAGGTGGCGTGCCAGGAGATCCCTGTGCACGTCCGGGAGCCGATGCCATGTCTGAACCTAGAGAATCGGGAATCGACCTCCGTCCAGCCAGCGATTGAAATACATCTAAACCTGTAGGGCGCGGTGGCTGGTGGGTACAACGGCGGCGGTAGGCACGTCTCCAACCAGGGGTTGACGTTGCTCGCCCGCAAGTGGACTACCGTGCGCGGATGCTGACGCGTCTCCGACAGTTCAGTGGCCGGTATCCGTTGTTGCTGGACGCGGTGCTCGCGGTGGCGGGGCTCGCGGTGAGCCTGACGCTGGGCGGGCAGGATCCGCTCGGACAGTGGCGCGGCTTCGACGGCGCCGCCTACGCCCTGACCGTGACTGCCAACCTGACGCTCGTGGCGCGTCGGCGGGCCCCGATGACCGTGCTGGGGTTGTACTGCGCGATCTGGGTCGGATACGTGTGGGCGGGATACTGGCCGGTCGTCAACAGCGCCGGCGGATTGCTGGCTCTCTACACCGTGGCAACCCACCGCACGTCCCGGCAGACGGTCGCCGCCGCGGTCACGGTCGCGGGAGTGTGGATCTACGGTGGCGTGTCCGGCAGGGACGATTCCCTCGGGACCGTTCTCGCCCAGAGCATCGTGTGGCCGGCGGCGATCTGCTATTTCGGCAACGGCTTTCGGCGGTTGGCGCAGCGGGGCCGGCAGCTGGCCGTCCTCACCGCCCAGCTACGGCGCGAACAGGAGGAGCGGGCGCGTCGTGCGGTGATGGAGGAAAGAATACGCATCGCCCGGGAGCTGCACGATGTGGTGGCCCATCACATGTCCGTCGTCTCGGTGCAGGCGGGGCTGGCCCGGTACGTTCTCGAATCCGATCCGCGCACCGCTCACGCGGCCCTGGATTCCGCGCTGGACAGCAGCTCCGAGGCGCTTGAGGAGATGCGCCGCCTCCTGGCTGTGCTGCGGATGGACTCCGACCGGGACGAGGTTGGCCCGTACGGACCGGCACCGGGGCTGGCGCAACTCAACGAGCTGCTGGAGCGGGTACGCGCGTCGGGCGTGGTGATCGATCTGGTGGTGACGGGGACCCGTCGGCCGCTCGCCCCCGGGCTGGACCTGTGTGCGTACCGGATCATTCAGGAGTGCCTGACCAACGTCCTCAAACACGCGGCGCCGACCGACGCCACCGTCGCCCTGGACTACCGGGCCGACTGGTTCGTCGCCCGGGTCCGGGACCGTGGCCGAGACCCGGGCCAGGTGGCGAAGGTCCGTACGGGTGGACAGGGACTGGTAGGAATGGCGGAGCGGGCGAGACTTTATGGCGGAACCCTGACGGCCGGTCCTCACCCCGAGGGCGGGTTCGAAGTTGTCCTCACCCTGCCGCTGCCTTACCGGCGGACCGAGGAGCACCCGGGACCCGACCGGCCGTGAACAACGTGGGGAGCGGTGGATGACCAGCGTACTGGTGGTCGACGACCAGGTGCTCATCCGCGCGGGACTGGCCGCGTTGATCCACGCCGCACCAGGACTGGAGGTCACGGGTCAGGCCGATGACGGGGCGGCGGCGGTCCGGCAGGCGGCGGCCGACAAACCCGACGTGGTCCTGATGGACATCCGCATGCCGAACGTCGACGGGGTGACCGCGACGCAACGCATCATCACCGCGGGTGGGGCGCACCGGCCGAAGGTGCTCGTGCTCACCACCTTCGACCTCGACGAGTACGCCTACGCCGCGTTGCGTGCCGGCGCCAGCGGCTTCCTCCTCAAAGACACTCCGCCTGAACAGTTGATCGCCGCCATCCACGCGGTCGCCGCCGGCGACATGCTGCTGGCGCCCACCGTTCTGCGGCGCCTGATCGAGGCGTACGCGCACGGGCAGGACCGTGCCTCGGATCCGCCGCCAGATCTCAAGGCGCTGACCACCCGGGAGGTCGAGGTGCTCGAACTCGTGGGCCGGGGCCTGACCAACGGCGACATCGCCGGTCAACTGGTGGTCAGCGAGGCGACGGTCAAGACCCACCTCAACCGGGTGATGACCAAGCTGCACCTGGCCAGCCGGGCACAGGCGGTCGTGATCGCGTACGAGACCGGGCTGGTCGTGCCCGGCGGTGGTGGACGTACCCGATCGCGCGCTCAGCAGACCCACGTTCCCTGAGGACCGCCGAGTGCTGTCTCAGGTCGCGGCGCCCGGCCCGGGGAGCAGGTCGACGTCGGCGGCGTGCATCGGTTGTCCGCAGTTGGCGCAGCACAGCTCGACGTGGCTGACCTGGCCGCAGGCGTGGTGGCGGTACAGCACCGGCGGGCCGGCCGCACCGGCCAGCCACTTGTCACCCCAGCCGACCATCACCATCAGCAGGTCGACCAGTTCGGTGCCCTTCTCGGTCAGGACGTACTCGAAGCGGGGTCGGCGGTCGTAGGGCCGGCGCTCGATCACCCCGTGTTCGACGAGGTGGTTCAGCCGTTCGGTGAGGACCTTGCGGGAGATGCCGAGGTCGGCCTGGATCTGCTCGAAGCGGCTCAGGCCGACGTACACGTCCCGCAGGATCAGCGGCGACCAGGGTTCGCCGATGACCTCGAGGGTGCGGGCGATCGAGCAGGCCATCTCGCCGAAGTTCGTGCGCTGCATGGAACCCAGCCTAGCGCTCGGGGTTCCCTCAAGGAACTATGACTGCTACCGTTCCTGAGTCTCCTCAAGGAACTCAGGAAGGACGAACGACATGGGCAAGGTGTTCATCGCGATGACGGTCTCGGTCGACGGATACGTCACCGGCCGCGATCCCGGGGCCGGTCGCGGCCTCGGTGACGCGCCGACGCTGTTCGACTGGTATTTCAGCGGCGACACGCCCAGCGAGACGCTCGACGGATTCCGACCCAGCAAGGCCAGCGTGCAGATCCTGGACGCCCTGGTCGGTCGGGTCGGTGCGAGCCTGGCCGGCCGCAACACCTACGACAACTCCGGCTGGTCGACCGGCGGCACCCCGCTCCCGACGGCCCCGCTGGTGGTGCTCAGCCACCGCCCGGCACCGGCCGACAACGAGCGGCAGACCTTCGTCAGCACCGGCATCGAGGACGCGGTCGCCGCGGCCCGCGAACTGGCCGGCGACAAGGACGTCGGGCTGATGGGTGGCGGCGTCGCGACCGCGGCCCTGGCGGCGGGACTCGTCGACGAGGTGATCCTGCACCAGGTCCCGATCCTGCTCGGCGGTGGTCGACCGTTCTTCCAGGAACTTCCCGGGCACGTGCGGCTGCGGCTCGTCGAGGCCGTCCAGGCGCCCGGCGTCACCCACCTGCACTACGAGGTCCTCCGATGACAGGGACCCCGGCCGGGGTGGGTGCACCGCGTCAGCGCAGCCGGGCCAGGTCGGTGAAGAAGCCGGGGTAGGTCTTGGCGACACAGCCCGGGTTGCTGATCTCGATCCCGGCGGTACGCAGGCCGAGCAGCGACAGGCTCATGGCCATCCGGTGGTCGTCGTAGGTGGCGAACCGGGTGGGTACGGGCGTCCCCGGCCGGATGGTGAAACCGTCATCGTGTTCGGCGGCGTCGATGCCCGCCCGGCGCAACTCGGTCACGATCGCGGCGATCCGGTTGGTCTCCTTGCCCCGGATGAAGCCGATCCCGCGTACCCGGGTGGGTGAGTCGGCGAACACGGCCACCGCGGCCAGCGTCTGCGCCGTGTCGGAGACGTCCGCCATGTCGACGTCGATGCCCCGCAGCACCCCGGTACCGGTGACGGTCACCCGGTCGGCGGCCCACTCGACCCGGGCGCCCATCCGGCCCAGCAGGTCGGCGAACGCCACATCGCCCTGGATGCTGCCGCTGCCCAACCCGTCGACGGTGATCCGGCCGCCGGTCACGGCGGCGGCCGCCAGCAGGTAGGACGCGGCGCTGGCGTCGGGCTCGACGGCGTAGTCGGTGGCCCGGTAGCCGCCGGGTGCGACCCGCAGCCCGTCGACGGTCACCCCGAACGCCGCCATCACCGCGGCCGTCATCGCCACGTAGGGCACCGACACCAGCGGCGAGGTCAGTTCCGGGTCCAGGCCGTCGCCCATCAGGGGCCCCGCCATGAGTACGCCGGACAGGAACTGGCTGGACAGGTGCCCGGGCAGCCGGACCCGGCCCCCGCGTAGCGGGCCGGTGACCGAGACCGGCAGGTACCCGGGCCGGGGACCGTCCTCGACCTGCGCGCCGAGCTGGCGTAGCGCCTCGACCAGCGGACCCATCGGGCGGGCCCGCAGCTGGTCGGCGCCGTCGACGACCGTGCGGCCCGGCCGCAGCGCCGCGGCGGGCAGCACGAACCGCGAGGTGGTGCCGGACTGCCGGGCGTCGACGGCGGCCGGTGCGCTCGACCGACGCGGATCAGCGCCGGTCACGGTGACGACCCCGGCCGCCTCGTCGGCCGCGACGACCGCGCCGAGCGCCGTCACGGCGCCCATCATCGCCCGGGTGTCGTCGGCGAACAGCGCCCCCGTCAGGCGGCTGCGCCCGGCGGCGAGCGCGGCGCACAGCAGGGCACGGTTGGTGATGCTCTTCGACCCGGGTGGCCGGAGCGTCACCTGCGGCGGGGCCGCAACCGGCGGCACGGCGAGCACTTCGGGCAGGTCCTGCGCGGTCGACGGCACCGCGTCACTCTGCCGGATCGTCCCCGTCGTCGGCCAGACGGGAACCCGCCCGTCCACATGCCGGACCGGGCCCGGCCGGCTCAGCCGCCGCGCCGTGCAGCGCGCCCGGGAGCGTGGGGGCGCCGGATCCGGTTGACCGGACCGCCTGGCGGGATACCCTGGGGCCGTGGAGCGAGGGTCGGTGGAGCTGACGCGCCGGTGGCAGAGCCGGCCGGGCCGGCTGACGCTGGTCATCCCCGCCCTGGACGAGCTGCGCGGCCCGGTGCGGGGCACGGTCGAGCTGCCGCACCGGATGGTGTGGCAACCGGCGCCGCTGCGCCGGTTCGATCTCGACGACCCGTACGAGCGGTGCCGCGTCTACGAGATCGTCCTGCGGGAGGCCGTGCGGTTCGACGAACTGCGGTCCCTGCTCGACGGCACCCTGCTGCGGCGGATCTGGTCGGACCTGTACCTGCCGTCCGGGGTGCGCCGCGCCTGGCAGGATCACCACGCCGAACTCACCGTGCCGGGCGCCGTCGGCTGATGCCGGAGGGCATCGACCCGTTCCAGGAGCGGGTGGCCCGGATCGCCCTGGCCGTGGCCCGGGACGACGGGTTCGTCCTGGGCGGCGGCCTGGCCCTGGCGGCGCACGGGATACTCGCCCGACCGACCGAGGACATCGACCTGTTTCGGGACTCCACGCCCGGCGGCGGGGTGTCGGCCGCCGCGGCCCGGATCGGGGCCGCGTTGGCGGCGGACGGGGTACGGGTGGAGGTCGAGCCGACGGAGGGGTGGCTGTCCGAGCTGGTGGCCGACCTGGACGAGCAGATCGTCGAGCTGGTCGCCCACCGTGACGGTGCCCCGGAGGGGATCCGGCTGAGCCTGGGTCATCTGCACCGTCGGCACGGGCCGGTGGTGCTGGACATCGGGCCGGTGATGCACCTTGACGACCTGCGGGCCTGGAAGGTGGCGGCGCTGGTGGCGCGGGCCGAGCCGCGCGACTACATCGACGTGGCCGCCTTCCTCGCCACGGCGGGACCGGACGAGCTGATCGCGCTGGCCCGGAGCATGGATCCGGGCATCGAGGACGACGAGGTGGCCGCCGTGCGGGGCCGGTTGGACCGGATACCGGACCGGGAGTTCACCGCGTACGGCCTGGACGACGCCGGGGTGGCCGCCCTGCGGCGCCGGTTCTCGGCCTGGCCGGGTCGGTAGGCGGGCTCCGGCCAGGCTGGTCGTCGTGGACGCGGCGCCGGCGGAGGGCGGCCGGGCCCACCCGGATCACCGCGCTCGCGGGGTGGATTGTCCGTTGTTGGATAATCTGCCGCGGATCGAAACGGTAGGCTGGGGGCATGACGGCAATGGCCCCCGCGCGCACCGAACCGGACCTGTCGTTCCTGCTCGACCATGCCGGGCACGTGCTACGGGCCCGGATGGCCGCGGCCCTGGCCGAGGTCGGGCTCACCGCCCGGATGCACTGTGTGCTGGTGCACGCGCTGGGGGAGGAGCGGACCCAGATCCAGCTCGCCGAGCTGGGGGACATGGACAAGACCACCATGGTGGTCACGGTGGACGCCCTGGAGCGGGCGGGGCTGGCCGAGCGCCGCCCGTCGAGCCGGGACCGCCGGGCCCGGATCGTGGCGATCACCGACCGGGGGGCCGAGGTCGCCGCCCGGAGCCAGGAGATCGTCGACCGCGTCCACCGGGAGGCCCTGGCGGCACTGCCCGCCGACGAGAGTGCGGTCCTCCTGCGGGCGATGAACCGCCTGGTGACCGGTCACCTGGCCGCCGCGCCGGCGGGTGCGGGCGGGGCCCGGCGAGCGCGTCAACGACAAGACTAGCTCCGTAGCAGATCGTCTGCATCGGAACTATCTGCTAACGTCCCTCCTGTTGGACCCGTTCGACAGGAGGGACGGCCATGTCTGCCGTACCAACCCCACCCCGCTCCCGCTGGCTCGCCCTCGCGGTCGTCGCCACCGCGATGCTGATGACCGTCCTCGACGGCAGCATCGTCACGGTCGCCATGCCGGCCATCCAGGATGACCTCGGATTCTCACCGGCCGGGCTGACCTGGGTGGTCAACGCCTACCTCATCGCCTTCGGCAGCCTGCTGCTGCTCGCCGGCCGGCTCGGTGACCTGGTCGGCCGCAAACGGATCTTTCTGGCCGGCACCGCCGTGTTCACCGCCGCGTCCCTGCTGGCCGCCGGCGCCGGTTCGCCGTCGACGCTGATCGCCGCCCGGTTCCTCCAGGGAATCGGCAGCGCCCTGGCCGCCGCCGTGAGCCTCGGCATCCTGGTCACCCTGTTCACCACCCCCCGGGAACGCGGCACCGCGATCGCCGTGTTCAGCTTCACCGGCGCGGCCGGCGCATCCATCGGCCAGGTGCTCGGCGGGGTACTCACCGACGCCCTGAGCTGGCACTGGATCTTCGCCATCAACCTGCCGATCGGGCTGGCCGCGCTGCTGCTCGGCGTACCGCTGCTGCCGAACGACCGGGGGATCGGCCTGCGGGCCGGGGCGGACCTGGCGGGGGCGGCGCTGGTCACCGCCGGCCTGACCGTCGGGATCTACACCCTGATCCGGGTCGACCGGACCGGCTGGACCTCGGCCGGCACACTCGGTCGGGGTGCGATCGCGGTGCTGCTGCTCGGCGCGTTCGTGGCCCGGCAGGCCACCGCCCGCCGTCCCCTCGTACCGTTGCGGTTGTTCCGGAACCGGGCCGTTGCCGGCGCCAACGCGGTCCAGCTGCTGATGGTCGCCGCGGCGTTCTCCTTCCAGGTTCTCGTCACGCTCTACCTGCAACGGGTCGGCGGCTACGGCGCCGCCCGGACCGGCCTGGCCCTGCTGCCCGCCGCGCTGGTGATCGGCGCCGTGTCGCTCGGCGCCGCCGCCCGGCTCAACGTCCGGTACGGGGAGCGGCGGGTGCTGCTGGCCGGGCTCGGCCTGCTGGTGGTGATGCTCGCCCTGCTGGCCCGGGTGCCGGCGCGGGCCGACTACCCGGTCGATCTGCTGCCGGTGATGCTGCTCGCCGCGGGTTTCGGGCTGGCCATGCCGGCGCTGACCACCCTCGGCATGTCGGGCGCGGGTCAGCGGGACGCCGGCCTGGTTTCCGGACTGTTCAACACCACCCAGCAGATTGGCATGGCGGTCGGGGTGGCGGTGCTGTCCACCCTGGCCAGTTCCCGGACCGGGACGCTCCGGGCGGCCGGCGCCGACCCGGCGACCGCGCTGACCGGCGGATACCGCCTCGCCTTCGGCACCGGCGCCGGACTGCTGGTGGTGGCGCTCCTGCTCGCGACCCTGATCCTGCGCCAACCCGAGCGCCTGATTGGGGCCACGGCGACTCGGCCCGGCGCCACCGTGCCGGCTGCCGGGCGCCCGAACTCGTCGGTGCCGACGACACGCGCGTACCACTCGGCGTCCCCGGCCAGCCAGGCCGCAGCGGACCTGTCCGGTCGGTCAACGGGTCAACGCTCGGCGGGTGAGAGCACCGCCGGCTGACAGGACCGGACCGGGATCCGCGGATCGGCTAGCGTCGAGGTGACGACGAGCGGTGGGAGGCCAGCGAGGTGCGCACGAGCGTGAGCGTCGGATCCGCCGATGACCAGATCCCACGCCGCACCGGATCAACCGGCGGCGAACCGGACCAGCACGCAACCACGGCCGGCCGGACGCCTCCACTCGGGGCCGCGCGGCTGCTCGCCGCCCTGACCGAGCGCACCGGCGTACGGCTGGATTACCTCGGGTCCTGCCCGGGTGGCGAGGTGGGCGCCGCGTACGTCCAATGGCCCGACGGCCGGCGCTCGGTGCTGGGCCGGGACCGCGCCGAGGTGGCACCGCTGGTCGATCTGGCCCGGGCCGCCGGCGTGCCGGCGCCCCGGTACGAGCTGACGGCGCCGCTGCACGGCGGGTCGGTCGCGGTGGTGCAACAACTGCTGCCCGGCGCGCCCCCGGCAGACCTCGACCGGTCGCTGCTGGACCAGCTGCTGGCGGTGAACGCGCGGCTGCATGGTCTGCTGGCCGACCGGCCCGAGCTGCCGGCGATCCCGCTGTACCTCACGTCGAGCGGTCCCGGGTTCTGCCAGCACGAGTCCCTCACCGGGTACGACCGGCGGACCGCGCGGCTGCTGGACTGGGTGCGGGAGGTGGGCTTCGAACGGGACACGGCGGACGGTCCGGACCTGGTACACCTGGATTTCCATCCGGGCAACGTGCTGGTCGACGCGGGCCGGATCAGTGGGGTGCTCGACTGGGATGGCGCGGGTCGGGGTGACGGCCGGCTCGACCTGGTGACCCTGCGGTTCGACCTGGCCCGCCGGGCACCCGCGCTCGGCGCCGAGCTGTCCGAGCTGCTGCGCGGGTCGGTCCCGTCGGAGCGGTTACGGGCGTACTGGGCGCACCACAGCCTGCGGTTGGTCGACTGGTCGATCCGCCACCACGGGCCCGCCGAGGTGGACCGCTGGCTGGAGGTCGCCGAACCCGCGTTGTCCTGGTGACCGGGCTACCCCCGACCGCTCACCCGGTCCGGCGGTCCCCGCCAACACGCTCCGCCGACCCGGCGGGGACCGGCGATGGGGGTCAGCGGGGCCGGCGGCGGGCGGCGGACCGGTTCGGCGTGCCGGCGGCCGTCCAGTGCGCGGGACGGGTGAACCCCGGCGGCAGCCGGGTGGCGGCGTCGCCGGTGGCGGCGTCGAGCTGGGGCTGCACGAGGAAGAGCGTGTCCCGCAGGTCCGCGCCGTCGAGCCGGGCGCCCCGGGTGTCGGCGCCGATCAGGTCGGCCCGCCGCAGGTCCGCGCCGCGCAGGTCGGCCCCGATCAGGTACGCCCCGCGCAGGTTCGCCCCCCGCAGGTCGGCGCCACGCAGGGCCGCGCCGATCAGGTCGGCGCCGCGTCGTTCGATCCGCCGGCCACCGACGCCGGCCCGGGCCAGCTCGCTGGCCCGGGTCAACAGGACGTTGACGCGTTCCCGCCAGGCCGGCACGTCGGCGGCGAGGAGCGCCTCGGGGGTGTCGTCCACCAGCCGGTGCAGCTCGGCCAGCGTCGCGTCGAGGTCGGCGGGCAGCGACCCGACGGCCGGCAGCCCCCGCGCCTCGGTCAGGTACGCGAGCAGCTCGTGCAGTGGGCGCTGCACCGCGAAGACGTCGAACATCCGGGCCGCGGTCTCCGGGTCGCTCCGCCAGTCCCGGCCGCCGAAGGTGACCTGGGAGACCCGCTGCCCGGCGCCGAAACAGTCGAACACCGTGCAGCCGGGAAAGCCGCGCTGCCGCAACCGGGCGTGGATGCCGCAGCGGAAGTCGTCGCCCAGGTTCGGGCAGGCCCGACCGGCGGGCTTGTCGATGGCGAAGTCGGCGGAGGCGGCGAAGGCGGGCGCCACGCAGCACAACCCGAAGCAGCGCGCGCAGTCGGCGCGTAGCGGATTGGTCGGCGCGGTGGGCTCAGTCAGGACGGACTCCCGGTCGGTACGGATGGGCGCTGACCATCATGGCACCGGGGTGGCCGGACCCACCCGACCGGTGCGGCCGGGAGGCACCCGGTCGGGACGTACCGGCTGGTTGTCGGGGTTCTCAGTCGGGGTCGAGGGTGGCCAGGTCCGTGGGCCGGGCCCGGCGACCCCGCCGGGCGGCCCGGTACGCCACGGCGCGGATCCGGGCCACCGGTTCCGGCAGCCGCAGCCCCGGCAGTGGGTGCAGTACCGGGTCGAACGTGACGGGACCGTCGGCGGCGTCGGCGGGCGGCGGGCTCAGCTCCAGGGTCCCGAAGGGTCGCCACGCCGATCGAGCAGTGGCGACGGCCAGGACGAACCGGGGGACCGGTCCGGCGTTCCCGGGAGGCGACCCGGACCGGACGGCCGGAGGCTGCGGGATCGCGGCGAGCAGCACCGAAGCCCGCTGCGACCGGTACGGGGTGACCGAGGTGTACGCGGCCCGGGTCGGGTCGCGGCGCGGCATCAGCACGTGCCGGGCCACCGGGGCCAGGCCGGTGGTGGACAGCAGCAGGTCGCAGGGGCGGCCGTCGGGGCCGGGGAAGCGCACGGCGAGCCCGAGCACGTCCGGCAGCGGCCGGGGCAGGCTCGCGCCCCGCGACAGCCGGGCCACCCCCCGGTCGTGGCCCGGTTCGGTGAGCCACGGCGGCAGGTCGGGCGCGTCGAGGCCGTGCCGGGTCAGGAGCGCGCTGTGCACCGTACCGTCGGTGTGGATGGGCCTGCCGCGCCGCAGCCGGGCGGCCACGAGGAAGCCGGCCCCCAGCAGGACGGCGGCGGTCGCGACCGCCGGTCGGGTGCGGGCGCCGGTCGGCCGGGTCGACGCGGTGCTGTTCATCCCCCGGCTCTACCCCGGCAACGGCGTCCCATTCCGTACCCGGACGTCCCTTCCCGGTACGCGGCCCGCTCGCCGCGTCCCGCCGGTCGTTTCCGGTGGCCGGCAGGCTGTCGTTTCGGGGTGCGGGCCCTGGGGTAGACGGCCCGGTCATGAGCGCTGATGATGTGTTTCTGGTTGGTGGCCCCCGCGACGGCAGCACGGCGTCCGCCGGTGGCAGCGGCCTGCTGGAGTTCGAACTCGACGGCATGATCCATCGGTACATCCCGACCACGAAGGAGCGGGAGCACGACGGACGCGCCCTGGCCGTCTACAACTACGACGGAATGGTGGCGCCGTCGGGTGGCCAGCCGGGCGTGGAGGACCCGGAGGCCCGGGTCGCCTCGCCGCTGGCCGATTCCGACAACCGCTGAGGTCCGATCGCGGTCCACGCCGATCACCGGCGTGGAAGCACCGGCCGCCGGCCCGGACTGCGGTCGGGTCGGCGGCGTCCCGGAACCGCTCCGGCGGCGTCCACTCTGTCCGGGGTGGACGCCGCCGCGACACCGGATCGGGTCAGGCGTTGTGACGACCGCCGCCTCGGCGACCCGCCAGACAGGTCGTCGATCGGATACCTCACGGATGCGCTCCGTCATGGATGATGTCCGGTGACAACCGGCAGCCGGGACGGAGAGGCTTACGTTGCACAGTCTGGCGGGAGCGGACCCGTACCAGCTCGCGGCCGACGCCGCGGCGGCCCTGGCCGAGGCCACCGGCTGCCAGCGCCACGACGCGGTGGTCGTGCTCGGTAGCGGCTGGGGTGGCGCGGCCGACGCCTTCGGGACACCGCGGGCCGAACTGTCCTTCGTGGACCTGCCCGGGTTTCACGCCCCGACCGCGCCGGGGCACCGCGGACTCGTCCGATCCTGTCTGCTCGACGGCGCCCGGGTGCTCTGCTTCCTCGGGCGCACCCATCTCTACGAGGGGCTCGGCGTCGACGCCGTCGCCCACGCCATCAGGACGGCGGCGGCCAGCGGCTGCCGCGTCGCGGTGCTCAGCAACGCCAACGGTGCCCTGCGTCCGGACTGGGAACTCGGCACCGGGGTCCTCATCCGCGACCATCTCAACCTCTCCGGTACCTCACCGCTGCGCGGACCCCGCTTCGTCGACCTGACCGGGTGCTGGAGCGAACGACTGCGGCGGCTCGCGGTCGAAGCCGACCCGACGCTCCACGAAGGCGTCTACGCGTTCCTGCCGGGCCCGCACTACGAGACGCCGGCGGAGGCGTTGATGCTGCGCCGGCTCGGCGCCGACGTCGTCGGCATGTCCACCGTCGTCGAGGCGATCGCCGCCCGGGAGGCCGGCCTCGAACTGCTCGGCCTGTCGGTCGTCACCGCGGTCGGCGGCGGCGACGGCGAACCCACCGACCCCGCCGAGGTGGTGGCGGTGGCGGAGTCCTCCGCCGCGCGACTCGGCACCGTCATCCGCACCGTACTGGGGCAGGCGTTCCGCGACTGATTCCACCCACGCAGGGAGAACACATGAACGCAGCGACGCACACCACCGGCAGCCAGCCGGTGGCATCCGGCGGCCCGGCCGGGCTGCCGGTGGAGGTCAACGGCATCAACGTGATCGCCGAGCGGGACCGCAAGGGCCGGCCCCGCGACGTCTTCTGGCCGTGGTGCGCCGCCAACATCGCGGTCCTGGGCATCAGCTACGGCTCGTTCTTCCTCGGCTTCGGGGTCTCCTTCTGGCAGGCCACCGTCGCCGGGGTCATCGGCACCGTCGTCTCGTTCCTGCTCGTCGGGTTCGTGTCGCTGGCCGGCAAGCGCGGCTCGGCGCCGACGATGGTGCTCAGCCGGGCCGCGTTCGGCGTCCGGGGCAACGCGCTGCCGGCGGTGCTCAGCTACATCATCCTCGTCGGCTGGGAGACGGTGCTGTGCGCCCTGGCCACGCTGGCCACGGCGACCGTCTTCGACCGGCTCGGCTGGGCCAGCGGCAACACCACGAAGGTGGTGGCGTTCCTCGTGGTGGCCGCGATCGTCGTACTCGCCGGGATCCTCGGCTTCGACGCCATCATGCGACTGCAGGGCATCATCACGATCGCCACCGGTGTGCTGACCGTCGGCTACCTCGCGCTCACCGCCGACCACGTCTCGTGGACGGCGGTGACGTCCGTGCCCAGCGGGTCGGCCGAGGCGTTCATCGGTACGCTCATCTTCGCGATGACCAGCTTCGGCCTCGGCTGGGTCAACTCCGGCGCCGACTACTCCCGCTACCTGCCCCGTGCCGTGTCCAGCCGGGGTGTCGTGGGGTGGACCACGTTCGGCGCGAGCGTCGCCCCGGTGGTCCTGGTGGTCTTCGGGCTGCTGCTCGCCGCCAGCGACAAGGACCTCAGCAGTGGGATCGGCGCCGACCCCATCGGGGCGCTCACCACGCTGCTCCCGACGTGGTACCTGGTGCCGTTCGCGATCGTCGCCATCCTCGGTCTGATCGGTGGCGCGGTGCTGGACATCTACTCGTCCGGCCTCACCCTGCTCACCCTCGGGGTGCGGGTACCGCGCTGGACGGCGGCCGGCATCGACGGCGTGCTGATGATCCTCGGCACCATCTACCTCGTCTGGATCGCCGACAACTTCATCGGCCCGTTCCAGGGCTTCCTCATCACCCTCGGTGTGCCGATCGCCGCCTGGTGCGGGATCTTCCTCGCCGACCTCGCGGTGCGGCGTGCCCCGTACGCCGACGCGGACCTCTACCGACCCGAGGGCCGCTACGGCCGGCTGAACCCGCTGGCGGTCGGGCTGGTCATCGTGGCCACGGCGGTCGGCTGGGGGCTGGTCACCAACAGCTTCGCCGGCTGGCTCGGCTGGCAGGGATACCTGCTGTCCCCGCTGGGACTCGGCGGCCGGACCGGCGCCTGGGCCTACGCCAACCTCGGGGTGGCCGCGTCGCTGGCCATCGGCTTCGTGGGCTACCTGCTGGGTGGCCGCCGGCGCGTCCAGCAGCAGGAACGGGCGGGCTGAGCACCGCGCTGGCGTCCAGCGCGGGCCCGTTGACCGGCCCGATCGCGGCAGCTCAGCCGCTGCCGCAGTTCGCGCGGCGGTCAGCTCGCGGCCAACCGGGCCGTCGCGCGCAGGTCCAGGATGTCGAGCGAGAGCCGCGACCGGGCGCTGGCGGGCGCGTCGAGGGCCGGGTCGGACCGTAGGATCGCGGTCTGGAGCTGGTGCATCCGGGGCAGCGGCTCCATGCCGAGCCGATCCTTGAGCACCCGTCGAAGCCGCTGGAACACCTCAAGGGCGTCGGCCGGGCGGCCGGAGCGGTGCAGCGCCAGCATCAGCTGGGCGTGCACGTTCTCGTGCAGGGGATGCTGCTCGACCAGCATGGAGAGTTCGCCGAGCAGCTCGTGGTGGCGGCCCAGCCGCAGGTCCGCCTCGATGCGCTGCTCCAGGACGCTGAGCCGGAACTCCTCCAGCCCCGAGACGCGGCTGCGCAGCATGGCGCCGAGCTGCACGTCGACCAGCGGCCGACCGCGCCACAGGGCCAGCGCGCGACGGAACATTTCGGCCACCAGCCGGTCGTCGCCGTGGTCGATGGCCCGGCGTGCCTGCTCCACCCGATCCTCGGCAACGTGCAGGTCGAGGTCGCCCGGACGGATGGTGAGCAGGTAGCCGCGGTCCGCTGTGACCAGCGGGTTAACGGCCGGCGGCCGGTCCGGCCGGACACCGACGCTGAGCGCCTTCCGCACTTGCATCACATAGGTCTGCAGGGTGGCCACGGCGGTATTCGGGCGGCTGTCCGGCCACAGCTCTTCGATGCATTCATCCACTGAGACGATGTGATTTCCATTCAGCAGCAACAATGCCAGAAGCTGGCGCTGCTTCCGGGCGGTCGGCGTTCGGATGGTGAATTCATGCTGCACAGTCAGCGGTCCGAGAACACCAAAATTCACTGCAAACCTTCCCCGACTCGTGGTGCGATTACGGAAGCGGGCCCGCAGTCCGTCCGGCGAGTATTCCTTCCGAAAGATTACCGGCTGGCCAGCCGTGCGGGGGCCCACGCTGACAGATGTCGGACCTGGTGCGGAACGGTCGCGGTCGTTATCCGGCGCTGCGGCCCGGCACCGCTTCGTCGAGCCGCCGCCGACGGACCCGCCGCCGACCGGTCGCTGTCGCATCGATCCTCATTCGAGACATTCGTCTGCTGCCGCCCGGGGCGGGGTTCCGGGTGGCTACGTCCGGACGGCTCGGGCGCGGGCCGGCACGTCGGTGTCGACGTCGAGCAGCCGGCGGTACACCCCGTCGAGTTCGGCGCCCGGCTCGATGCCCACCTGCTCGACGAGCGTGCGGCGGGCCTCCCGGTAGGCCATCAGCGCCTCACCACGCCGCGCGCTCTGCGCCAACGCGGTGAGCAGCAGCGCCCACAGCCGCTCGCGTAACGGCTGCTCGGCCAGCATCCGGCGGACCTCGGCCACCACGTTGTCGCGGTCGCCCACCGCCAGCCGCACCGCCAGCAGGGTCTCGGTCGTCTCCATCCGTACCTCGTTCAGTCGCCGCCGCTCCATCTGGGCCAGCGGCCCGCCCGTGCCCTGCCAGGGCTGTCCGCGCCAGAGCGCGAGCGCGCTGGTCAGCAGGGACCGCGCCCGGTGGCGGTCGTCGCGGACCCGGGCCTGGGCGCCCTGGGCCACCAGCCGTTCGAAGCACCGGACGTCGACCCGGTCGGGGTCGAGGTCGAGCAGGTAGCCGGCCGGGGTGGACCGCAACAGGGTGGCGCTGCGGCCGCCGCGCGCCGGTTCGAGCAGCCGCCGCAGCCGCGACACGTACGTGTGGATGATGTTGGTCACCGTGTTCGGGGACTCCTCCGATCCCCAGAGGTCCGCGGCCAGCTGTTCGGTCGCCACCGCCGTACCGCACCGCAGTGCCAACGCGGCCAGCAGTTCCCGCTGCCTGGCAGGTCCGGCATGGATGACCCGGCCACCCTGGCGTACCTCTATCGGGCCGAGTAGATCGATCGACAGTCCTGGCATCGTCAGCCTCCCCGTCCGGTGGTCACCCACCGATCCGCCGCGTACGTCCATCGGCGCTGATCTCTGTTCTAACAGGTGCCCGGAGATAAGCGACCGAGTTCCGGTAAAGGCGTTCTAAAGGATCGCTGGATACGTTCTGGGCGGCACCGGAAAATGTCAGGCGCACTCGGGTCAAGGTTACCCTTCGCAGTCCAGAACGGTTCCATTTTGAATTCAGGACGTGTCGGTACGGTTATTTCCGAAGGCGTTGCCGCTAACGGAGGGAAAGGTGCCGCGCATGGCGGAACTCATCGGGCTGGACGCTGCCGAACAGCTGACCACCAAAGAGGTGCAGGACCTGTACCGGCGCTATGTCAGCCGCAGTCAGGTGTCGCTGATGACCTCGTTCGGCTTCGGCCGTGAACTTGTCGAGCGCGCCGAGGGCGCCTGGATCCACATGCGCGACGGCCGTCGGGTACTCGACTTTTCCGGCGGGGTGGGCGTGCTCAACCACGGCCACAACCACCCCCGCATTCTGTCCGCCCGTCGCCGATTCGGGCAGGAACGCCGCATGGAGGTGCACAAGGCGTTCTTCTCGCCCTACGTCGGCGTGCTGAGCCACAACATCGCCGCCCTGCTGCCCGGCGATCTGTCCGTGTCGTACTTCCCGAACTCGGGGGCGGAGGCGAACGAGGGCGCCATCAAGATGGCGTTCAAGTACCACGGCGGTACCCGCCAGAAGATCATGCGCGCCGACATCAGCTTCCACGGCAAGACACTCGCCGCGGGCAGCCTCACCGGCTCGACCGAGAACGCGTTCCGCTTTCCCGGCCTGCCCGGCATCGTGGTCTACCCGTACGGCGACGCGCGCGCGGTCCGCGAGGCCGTGGCGGCACACCGGCGCGCTGACGGCGGGTGCGACGTGTACGCCCTGCTGGTCGAGCCGTACAGCGCGTCGACGCTGCGGCACTGGTCACCGGACGCGCTGCGCGACGTGCGCCGGCTCTGCGACGAGGAGGGGATCATCCTCATCTTCGACGAGATCTACACCGGTTGGGGCAAGACCGGCAGCCTCTTCTACTTCATGCGCGACGAAGGGCTCGTCCCCGACATCCTGACCTACTCGAAGTCGCTGGGTGGCGGCAAGGCGTCGATCTCCGGGTACACGGCCCGGGAGCCGATCTTCCGGCGGGCGTACGACCGGCTGACCGACGTCATCCTGCACAGCACCACGTACTACGGGTTCGGCGAGGAGACGGCCACCGCCATCGAGGCGGTGAACGTGGTGGTGGAGGACGACTACCCGCGCCGCGCCCGGGAGATCGAGCAGCAGCTGGCGCCGGGACTGGAACGGATCGCCAAGACCTACCCGGACGTGGTCAGCTCGGTCAGCGGGGTCGGCGCGCTGCACGGGGTCTTCCTCGGCGGCGGGGCGCGGATCCTGGACCTCGCGGGCAAGCTGGCGCCCGGCTTCTCCGGTGACCCTCAGTTCCGGACCAAGCTCATCACGCTCTCCGTCATCGCGCACCTGTACCGCGAGTACAACATCATGACGTACTACAGCCCCAACGGCGCCAACCCGTTGATGGTGGCGCCGCCGCTGGTGGCCGGTCCGGCCGACCTGGACTACTTCCTCACCTCCCTGGACAGCACGCTGAGCCGGGGCCTGCCGCGCCTGCTCGGCGCGTTCGTGCGGGACAAGGTGGCGTCGCGGTGGTGACCGACGTGGTGGTGACCGGCGCTGCCGGGATGCTCGGTTCGCACCTGGTCCGCCGGCTTGCCGCGGCGGGCGGCGCCGTCGTCGGGGTCGACCTGCGGCCGGCGGACGAACTGCCGCCGGGCGTCCGGCACATCGTCGCCGACATCCGGGACGCCGCGGCCATGCGGCAGGCGATGCGCGGGGCCCGCGCGGTCGTGCACTGCGCCGCCGCGCTGCCGAGCTACTCTGCCGATCAGATCCGTTCGGTGATCGTGACGGGCACCCGTACGGTGCTGACCGCCGCCGCCGAGGCGGGGGTGGACCGGGCGGTCCACATCTCCTCCACGGCCGTGTACGGGTTGCCGTCGGTCGTCCCGACCACCGAGGAGTACCCCCGCGAGCCGGTCGACACCTACAGCGCCGCGAAGGCCGACGCCGAACTGGTCGCCGAGAAGCTGCGGGCCGACGGGCTGTGCGTGCCCATCCTGCGCCCCAAGACGTTCCTCGGCCCGGGCCGGATGGGGCTGTTCGCGATGTTGTTCGAATGGGCCGAGGAGGGCCGCAACTTTCCGGTCCTCGGGCGCGGTGACGTGCGCATCCAGATGTTCGCGATGGAGGACCTGCTCGACGCCGTCCTCGCCGTCCTGGCGGCGCCACCCGCGCTCGCCAACGACACGTACAACCTCGGTGCGGCGCGGTTCGGCACCCTCCGGGACGACTTCCAGGCCGTGCTGGACGCGGCCGGGCACGGCAGGCGGGTGGTCTCCCTGCCCGCCCGTCCCGCCCTCGCGGTGCTGCGGCTGCTCGAACGCACCCGGCTCTCCCCGGTGTACGGCCGGCTGCTGCACAAGCTCATGGCCGACTCGTACGTCAGCATCGACAAGGCGCGGGCCGGTCTCGGTTTCCAGCCCCGGCTGTCCAATCAGGACGCGATTCTCGCCACCTACCGCTGGTGGCGGGCGAACCGGACAGCGGGGGGGGCAGAGAAGAAGCGGGGGGAAAAAAACAAAACCACGAAAACAGGAGGGGTGTCCCACCTTAGAGGCCGTTTTTTTCCCCCTCGGGTTTACTTCTGGGGCCC